>NZ_AQOH01000349.1 GCF_000364705.1 Pseudomonas fuscovaginae SE-1
GACAGGTGCGGCCGCCCATTCGGGAGCAGCCGACACGAAATTCTCAGGCGCCGCTGGCGGCACCGGGGCTGGCTGCTCGACAACAGCTTCCGGCTCGGGCTCGACCACGGGCTCTGGCGTCGATTCCCGGGGCACGGCCTGGACAGGCTCGTTCCACGGCAGGTCGATTTCCTCGACTGCCGGTGCAACCGGCTCGGGTTCGGGCGCGGGCGCGGGAGTCATCCTGGCAACCGGCTCGGGCACAGCCTCGACGACGGGAGCCGGGGCTGACGCCTGCGCAACAGGTGGCACAACCGCGGCGGCCGGCGCTTCGGCCACCCGGGCCACGGTTGCCGCTACCGGCGCGGCAGCGGCGGCCGGCCCCGCCACCTCGCTCGCGGAATCAACTGTGGCCTGGCTGATCCCCACTGGCTTTAGTGGCTGCCTGGGTGCCGCGGCGCTGTCGGCCGGACGGAACGCGAGCATGCGCAGCAGGACCATCTCGAAACCGCCCCGCGGATCCGGCGCCAGCGGCAGGTCACGCCGACCGATCAGGCCCATCTGATAGTAGAACTGCACGTCTTCGGCCGGCAGCGCCTGGGCCAGGGCCAGCACCCGGTCGCGGTCGCCATGGCCGTTGTCGACCCCCTCGGGCAGCGCCTGGGCGATCGCCACGCGGTGCAGCACATTGAGGATTTCCGAAAGCACGCCGTTCCAGTCCGGCCCCTGTTCGGCCAGGTGGCGCACAGCTTCGAGCAGCGCCTTGGCGTCGCCGTCGATCAGCGCATGCAGCACATCGTAGACCTGGCCATGGTCCAGCGTGCCGAGCATCGCCCGCACATCGCTGGCCAGGACCTTGCCTTCACCGAAGGCGATGGCCTGGTCGGTCAGGCTCATGGCGTCGCGCATCGAACCGTCGGCCGCGCGCCCGAGCAACCACAGGGCGTCGTCCTCGAACGGCACGTTCTCGACCCCGAGTACATGGGTCAAATGCTCGACCACCCGCTCCGGGGTCATGTTCTTCAGGGAGAACTGCAGGCAGCGCGACAAAATCGTTGCCGGAAGTTTCTGCGGATCGGTGGTCGCCAGGATGAACTTGACGTAGGGTGGCGGCTCTTCCAGGGTTTTCAGCAAGGCGTTGAACGAATGGCTGGAAAGCATGTGCACTTCGTCGATCAGGTAGACCTTGAAGCGCCCACGGCTCGGTGCGTACTGCACGTTGTCCAGCAACTCGCGGGTATCCTCGACCTTGGTGCGGCTCGCGGCGTCGATCTCGATCAGGTCGACGAAGCGCCCTTCATCGATCTCGCGGCACACCGAGCATGTCCCACAGGGGGAGGATGTGATGCCGGTCTCGCAGTTCAGGCACTTGGCGATGATTCGCGCGATGGTGGTCTTGCCCACCCCGCGGGTACCGGTGAACAGATAGGCATGGTGCAGTCGCTGGCTGTCCAGAGCATTGATCAGCGCCTTGAGCACATGGGTCTGGCCGACCATTTCGCGGAACGAGCGCGGACGCCATTTACGTGCAAGAACCTGATAACTCATCGATAACCGTCGCATCTGGAAAGCGGAAGACCGCTAATGCTAGCGGAGCAGGGGCAAAATTGCATCCGGCGTGCTGCTCCAAGTCCGAGAACGACCCGCCGGCCCAGCCTGGCGACTATATAGGGAGCGTGCCCGGAGTGTCCCGCCATAGCGGCGAGGGAACGAACGCCGCTACCCAGCCTGGTACCTCCCGCGCCGCCATGGGCCGGGCAATGAACTCGCCCTGCGCCACGTCACACCCCAGGCTGATCAGCAACTGCCCCTGCTCGGCAGTCTCCAGCCCCTCGGCGATCACCTCACGCCCAAACGCCCGGGCCAGGCCGATGATTGCCGTGGTCAGGGCCAGGTCATCCTGGTCGTGGAGAATGTCGCGAACGAAGGAACGATCGATCTTGATGGTCTGGGTCGGCAGGCGCTTGAGGTAGCTCAGGGACGAATAGCCGGTTCCGAAATCATCCAGGGAAAAGCGCACACCCAGCGCCTGACAGGCCTGCAGGCATTGGCTCACCCGCTGGATGTTCTCGATGGCCACCGATTCGACGATTTCCAGGTCCAGCATCTGCGCCGGCACCTCGGCATAACGGCTCAGCAACGCCTGCAGCCGCGCAACGAAATCCGCGCGCTGGAAGTGCCGCGCCGCGATGTTCAGGCTGACCGGCCAGTTGTAGCCCGCCCGTCGCCAGGCCTGAATCTGCGCCAGGACACCGTCGATGACCCACTCGCCGATCTCGCCGACCACATCCGTCTGCGCCACCGGCGGCAGGAACTCATGGGCGTCGAGCAGACCGCGTTGCGGGTTCTGCCAACACACCAGCGCCTCGAAGCCGAGCACCTGGCCGGTGCGCAGGTTGACCTTGGGTTGATAGACCAGCCGCAGTTCATCGGCTGCCAGGGCCTGGCGTATCAGTTCGACGGTCTGGTAGGTGGCCCTGATCTCCTGATCCAGCGACACATCGAACAGGTGAAAGCGGTTGCGTCCGCCCTGCTTGGCCATGTACATGGCCTGGTCGGCGTGGCGCAGCAGGGTGTCGGCATCTTCGTCGTCCTCCGGGAACAGGGTCACGCCGATACTGGCATAGACGTGAATTTCCTGTCCGCGAATCGAATAAGGCGCCGAGATCGCCCACAGCACCCGCTGCAAGGCGGCGCGCAACGCCTGGCTGTCGTGCACGTAGCGCAGGATCAGCACGAACTCATCGCCGGCCAGGCGCGCCACCACATCCTCGCCCCGCATGATCCCGCGCAACCGCGCGGCGACTTCCACCAGCAAGGCATCGCCGCAGGCATGCCCGTAACTGTCGTTGACCGCCTTGAAGCCATCGAGATCGAGCATGCACACCGCCAGCGGAATCCGCTCGCGCCGGGCGTAGTCCAGAGCCTGGTTCAACAGTTCGGAGAGAAAGGCCCGGTTGGGCAGACCGGTCAGCACGTCATGGCCGACCCGCCACTGCAAGGTCTGCAGCAGACGCTGCTTTTCACTGACATCGAAGCGGATCGACATGTACCGGCGCACCTGCCCCGTCATCTCATCCAGCAGCGGCACCATGGTACTGTCGAGCCAGAACAGCGAGCCATCCTTGGCACGGTTGCACACCTCGCCCTTCCACACCTGCCCACGGCTCAGGGTGCGCCACATGTCGTCAAAGAATTCACTCGGATGAAAGCCGGAATTGAGCATGCGGTGGTTCTGCCCCAGCAGTTCCTCGCGACTGTAGCCGGAAATCGCACAGAACGGCTCGTTGACGTAGGTGATCCGTCCGTTCAGGTCCGTCTCGGAGAAAATCGCAGCTGCATCCACTACCTTGCGGTACGTCTCGTCCATGAGTCAGTTCACTTGGGCAGTTACCGGTTGAACCGATCGATCAGGGCCTGCGCCCCCGCAGAGACAAGCACCCGTTCGCCAACACGGCCGAGCCCGCCCTACAACAGGGCAGCGCAGGCTGTTCGGCAGAACTTCGACGAAGATCAACTAGAGTTAAACCGAGGTTGTCAGCAGATCGAAGCATGGACCGCTGGAACCCGCAAAATAGACACCCGAAGGCTCGGTTTGGCGTTCGTGGCATGCAGTTCGGGGAAATACCTGGATTTCCCGACTTGCAAAACGGCCACCTGAAATACGACCACCAAAAATCTGTCTGATCCACCGATTCTACGAATTACATCACATTATGCAATAGAAGGTGATGAATCATGGTGTTGCCTAATGCAAAGATTTATCGTTAAGTTCTTGATTCTAAATGGGAATTGAGCGATGGAAATTTCAAGTTTGGGTATGGCCATTAGACGCTATCGCAAGGTAGCGGGGCTGACTCAGGCTGAACTTGGCGAGAGAACCGGTTTTGACCCCAAAACCATCAGCCGCTTCGAAACCGGCAGCTACACCCCCAGCGTGGAAGCCCTGTTTCTGTTCGCCGATGTGCTGGGGGTAAAACTGAAGGTGTTTTTCGCGGATATGGGCGACGAGGACGAGCAGCGTGCCTACCTGTTCGGCGTCATTCACAAAGCCCCCTCAAAGGACCTGGGAAAACTGATCGCCGCGGTCGATCTCGCCTTGTCCAAGCCCTGAATCACCTCACTTCAGGTCCGCCCCACGGGGCCGGACCTGAGGCACAAGCGCCTCGGCACCCACCCCGTGAGCAACACCGCCCCCGTGGGAGCGGGCTTGCCCGCGAATCGCAACCCCACCGCGGCCTTCCCACTGCAACCCCAGCACACTCCCCAGCACAATCGCCCCCCCCCAACAGCACCATCGGCGACACGCCAACCCCCAGCACCAGCGCCGCCATCACGATCGCCACCGGCGGAATCAGATACAGCGCGACCGCTGAACGGCTGACCGCCGAATGCGTCAGCACATAGCCCCAGGCCAGGTAGGCCAGGGCGCTGGGAAAGATTCCCAGCACCAGCACCGCGACATTCACCCGCAACGATGCCTGTGTCACCGCCGTCCCCAGCCCCGGCAGATAGACGCACAGCAGCAGCGTCCCGGCCCAGACCATATAGCACGCCGTGGTCAACCCGCTGTAGTGATGGGCGTAGTGTTTCTGCAAGACGAAATAGATGCTCCAGGACAGCGCCGCCAACACGATCAGGAAGCCCTGGGGATTGAACGTGCCAATGCCGTGATCGCCCCAGATCACCACCAGCACCCCGACGAACCCGACAAGCACGCCCAGCCAGCGCCAGCCGCTCACCGACTCCCTGAGCCAGAAGCAGGCGATCAGCGTACTGAACAACGGCGTCGACTGGGCCAACACACTGCCCGCCCCAGGCGTGACCCATTGCTGGCCATAATTGATACTGACGTGATGCAGGAAAATCGCGAAAAAACCCAGCACGAACAGCCACGGCAGATCGCACAGGCGCGGCAAGGCAATGCCCTTCACCAGCGCCACCCCGGCCATGAACACCGATGCGATCAGGAAACGCAGCAGGGCCAGGTGCCCCGGGCTGTAGTTTTCCAGGCCGATATGGATACCGGTCGGCGAATAGGCCCAGCAGAGAATGACCGAGGCGGTGGCAAGGGAAACTTTTATCGAAGGCAGGGCTTTCACGGCAGGGCGACATCCAAGATGATCTAGGGAATGTGCCCAGTCTTGAGCGGCCTGGCGATCAGCACAATTGACGAATATTGAGACGAGAATTCACCGGGAGTGAATCATGGAACTGGCGCAAATGCGCATGGTGAAAGCGGTGGCCGAAACCGGCAGCATCGCCCTTGCCGCCCAACGGCTGCATTGCGTGCCGTCCAACATCACCACGCGCATCAAGCAACTGGAAGGCGAGCTGGGCACCGAACTGTTCGTCCGTGCCGGGCGCGGCCTGAGCATCAGCCCGGCCGGGCAGATCTTCCTGGAATACTGCGCGAAGATCCTCGACCTGGTGGACGAAGCCAAGCGTGCCGTCGACGCCAACACCCGCCCCTCCGGCACCTTGCGCATCGGTGCCATCGAGTCCTGTGCGACCGTGCACCTGCCCGCCCTGCTCGCCGAGTACCACCGGGCCTACCCCGAAGTCAGCCTGGAACTGATCACCGGCACCTGGACGCAATTGATGGAGGACGTGCGCCAGCGCCGGCTCGATGGCGCCCTGGTAGCCGTCGACGTCCATCATCCGAAAATCGCCACCGCCGCACTCTACCGAGAAAATCTGGTACTGATCAGCGCGGCCGACAGCGCACCGATCCACAACGCCCACGACCTGCTGGGCCGAACCCTGATCATGTGGCCGAACGGCTGCCCCTATCGCGCCGCCCTGAAGAACTGGGTGCAGGAGCACGACCGCAATCCACCGATCGCCAGCTATGGCAGTTGGGGCACCATCATCGGCTGCGTGAGTGCCGGAGCCGGCGTGTCGCTGGTGCCGGAAGGCATCCTGCGCCGTTTCGAACAATCGACGGGGCTGGCGACCTACCGTTTCGATGAGCTGACACCCGTACAGAACAGCTTCATCTGGCACAGGGAAACCACCCGGCACCCGGCCCGCGAGGCCTTCGCCCGGCTGCTGCATGAACGTCTGGAGCCCCAGCCACAGTAAGCGCAGGCACGACAATCTGGCGATTGACCAGTCCTTTCGGTTATCCTGCGGGGCTAAATTAATTCAAAATGTAAGGGACTACGATGAAACACCTGCGCCAGTTGTTGGTGGCCGTGTTGCTCAGCGCAACCACTTTGCCCGCCATTGCCGCCAACACCCCCGCGCCTGCGCCAACCGCCAGCGAACAACCGCACCAGACCGCCGAACAGTGGCTCGCCACCCTCAAGCAGCAGCACGGCACCATCACCCTGCCCGGCGGTATCGCCGCCCTGCAACTCAACAACGAGTTCTACTACCTGTCGCCGGACGACACCGAGCGCCTGCTGACCGAAGCCTGGGGCAACCCGCCCGGCCACAAGACCCTGGGCATGATCATCCCCACGGCGGTCAGCCCGTTGGCGGACAACGGCTGGGGCGTGATCATCAGCTACAAGAACGATGGCCACATTTCCGACGATGACGCAGCCAAGATCGACTACGCCGAACTGCTCAAGCAGATGCAGGCCGAAGACGAGGAAGACAACAAGGAGCGTCGCAAGCAGGGTTACGCCGGCCTGCAACTGCTGGGCTGGGCCGAGCCACCGAGCTACGACCAGGCCACCCACAAGATGTACTGGGCCCGCGAACTGAAGGCCGACGACGCCGACCAGACCACCCTGAACTACAGCATCCGCGTACTGGGTCGCGAGGGTGTGCTGGAACTCAACGCCGTGGCGGCCATGGCCGACCTGCAGACCATCAAGCAGGAAACGCCGAAGATCCTCGCCTTCACCAACTTCACCGACGGCAACCGCTATGCCGACTACGACGCCAAGACCGACAAGCTGGCGCCCTACGGCCTGGCGGCGCTGGTCGCGGGTGGCATTGCCGCCAAGGCCGGCCTGTTCGCCAAGATCGGCGTAGCCCTGCTGGCGTTCAAGAAGTTCATCATCCTGGGCCTGGTGGCCATCGCCGGCTTCCTCGGCAAGCTGTTCAAGCGCAAGTGATCCGCCCGGCAGGCCCGCCTCCCCTGTAGGAGCCGGGCTTGCTGGCGATAGTGGTTTTGCAGACGCCGCCGTCGATGGTCAGCCGGGCTTGGGCGGCGCCTGCCCACCACCCGGTGACAAGCCCACCGCTATCAGTTCACTGTCTGGGCCTTGAAGACGGATAAACTGCCGGTCGACGCACAATCCAGCGGCGCCCTGGTGGGCTACATCCTCAACGCCAACGCCTTGGGCAAGGCCACCCTCACTGCCACACATGAACGCACCTGCCGGCCCCCGGCATCGCGAAAGCCGCCTCGGCACCAGCGTGATCCAGGCCCGCCAGCCCCATGCGCTGCAACGGGTGCCGGTCTTCGTCACCACCCCGTGCCGGATTCGCCAGGGGAAAAGCTGATGAGCTGGGACGATCGGCAGGCGCGAGTGGGTTCGAAACACCTGATCCTGCTGCCGGCAGGGCGTGAATTGGCGATCAACAACTCAAGCGCCTTCACCTGGGCGCCTCGACCTTGCGCCGCCAACTGGCGAACGAGGACGACAGTTTCAGCAACATCCTGGAAAACGTTCGGCTGGGCATGGCTTTGCCCTGGCTGCAGACCACGCCGAGACCGATGGGCGAAATTGCGGCGGCCGGCGGGTATGCCTCGGCGTCACGTTTTGCAGTGCGTTTTCGCAAACATTACGGGTTATCGCCGAGGGAGTTTCGGGCAGCGATTTAAACACCGGGTTAAAACCTAGCCAGCCCCACCCGATATCGGCGTGAGAGCACGCCGATATCATTCTCCTGCGGCGCCAAAGTCCATGCCTTTGTCCAGCCAGGTCACGAGGTCGGCCGGAGACAGGGGCTTGGCGAAGTAGTAACCCTGCCCCTGATGACAGCCCCAGCCGCGCAACAAGTGGTAATGCAGGTCGGTTTCAATGCCCTCGGCCACCACCGTCAAGCGCAGATCCCGCACCAGGCTGATCAGGCCACGGATGATGTGCCATTCATTGTTACCCGGCTGGAGGTCGGCCAGCAGCGACCGGTCCAGCTTCACGCTGGTGGCCGGGATCTGCCGCAGGTAGGCCCAGTTGCTGTAGCCGCTGCCGAAGTCGTCGATGCCGATCGCCACGCCCAGGTCGCGGAACCGTTGCAATTGAGCTCGCACCGTCTCGAAATCCGTCACCAGAACGCTTTCGGTGAATTCAAGTTCGATGTACTGCGGCGCCACATTGAACTCATGCAGGGCGCCGGTCAGCTCGTCCAGCAGCCTTCCGTCCGTCAGGTCCAGGGCCGAAACGTTCAGGGATGCCGTCATGACCAGGCCCTGGCTGCGCCACTGCGATAACTGCTCGCAGACGCGTCGAACCACCCAGCGGGTAATGTGGCGTATGGAAGCCGTGGTTTCAGCCAGGGGAATGAATTCGGCAGGACCGATTTCCCCCAGCGTCGGGTGCGTCCAGCGCAACAGGGCTTCGACCGACGCGCAACGATTGCTGGCCAGGTCAACCCGTGGCTGGTACACCAGCCTGAACTGGTCCTTCGCGATCAGTGCCGCCTCGATGGCATTGAGCAACGCCGTACTGCGACGCAGGCTCGCATCGATCAGCGGGTCGTAATCGAGCCAGCGTTGCTCACTCAGGCGTGCCGCATCGGTAATGCTGGCCATCAGGCGCAGGATATCCATGGGCGCCAGGGTGTCACGATCAAGCTTGAGAACGCTGATGCCCACATCGGCGAAAACCGGCACATTCGCAATGGACAGGGGATGGCTGAACGCAGCGACCATGTCGTCGAGCAGGCTTTGCAATGAGAGCGCCGGTGAAGGTTCGTGGAGCATGACAAAGCCCAGCGTGCCCGAGCGATAGAGACGGGCGCCTTCTGGCAACGCATCCAGCAGCAACTCCTTGACGGCCAGCATGAAGGTGGCGAAGAACTCCAGCCCCAATGCCTTGACCAGCCTGTCCATTCCGGACGCGGAAAGCGGTTCGACCAGGATCGCGACCCGATCCTCCCCCGCAGCCCGCTTGAGAATGTCCGCCTCGAAGCGCTGCCGGTTGGGCAAGCCCGTCATCGGGTCGTAGAAATGCTCCTGATGAAGCGATTCCAGGCGCGCCACCACCACGTTGGCCGCGTTGCGCAGCAAGGCACGGCCCTGCTCGTCCATCGGGGAGCGCGATTGCTGATCGATGATACAGAGTCTTCCCACGCTCAGCCCCGGCCTGATCATCAGGGGTGCGCCAGCGTAATACCGTATGAACGGGGCGCCCGTGACCAGGGGATTGCTTGAGAAACAGGGGTCGCCGCGAGGGTCGCACACTTCCAGTACAGCCTCGACTTCGAGGTTATGGGCACAGAAGGACATTTCCCGCGGAGTGCGTTCCGGCTCCAGGCCCACACGGGCCTTGAACACCTGATAGTCGCGCTCAATGATACTGACCAGCGCGATCGGCACCCCGAAATAGGCGGAGACTATCGCGACGACACTGTTGAGCACCGGGTCCGACCCGCTTTCAAGGTCTGCGGTCAAACGATCCACGTCGACCAGGCGAGCCAGTTCTTCTTCCTGGGAGATGAGATTGCTCATGTTCACGTTGACCTATTGACGGTACTGCAGGTGGAGTTATCACGTGGCGCTGCCACTGTTACTTCATGCCAGTTTATTCATGATTGGCACGTCGAACCATTGAACTTGACCACCAACCTGCCAGACAGCAGCTCTTGGCCAGCGAGCGCTTGCGTCAAGCGAAATAAAGTCGGTTCTCCGTATGTCGATATCTTCGTGCGAAGCCAGACAGAGCCGTTATTCTTCCTACGGTTGGCGATGATCGCCCGTTACGTGTCCGAGATGTCGGATCAAGTCGCATGGAGCCACACTTATCAGCATGTTGTCCCGGAGGCTCGAACTCGTAAGCCGTTTGGCTCGTGCCCAGCCAGGCGTGCCAGCCCGATATGTGGGGGCTATCCTGGTCGTCGCGCTGTGCTGTGCGATACGCGCGCAACTTCCAGCCACAGCCCTGCCCTACCTGTTTTTCATACCCGGCCTGATGTTCATAGGCTTCTGGTTCGGCATTGGGCCGTCAGTCCTCGGATGCGTGCTGGCGGTACTGACCGCCCAGTATTTTTTCATCGGCCCGATCGGTTTCCACCAGGACCTGACCACCTGGATCAACAGCGCGAGTTTCGGCCTGGTCTCCTTCGCCATGGCGGTGGTCTGCGCATTGTTCCGGCAAAGCCTGAATGCTCTCTCCCATGTGAATGAGCGCCTTGAACAGGAGGTCGAGCGGCGCACCCTGGAGCGCGACGGCATCTGGAATGTGTCCCCCGACCTGATCAGCGTGTTGTCCGCGGAGGGTGAATTACTGGCGGTGAATCCGGCCTGGCAAGCTGAAACCGGGCACGCTGAACAGGCACTCAAGGATGGCGCGTTTTTCACCTTCATCTCCCCTTCGCAGTTGTCGGATGCCCTGCGCAACCTGAGCGAACGACCGATCACCGAACTCAATACGCAAGGCGCGCGCAGCAATGGCCAGCCGCTGCACCTGAACTGGCGGATCGCCCGCAGCCAGGGACATTACTTCGCCGTTGCCCGAGACATCACGCTGTTCAGGGAGCGCCAGGACGCCTTCGAGCAGGTCAGGTCGCAATTGCAGCAAAGCCAGAAGATGGAGGCCGTGGGCCAACTGACGGGCGGCTTGGCGCACGACTTCAACAATCTGCTCACCGTGATCACCGGCAGCCTCGACAGGCTTGAACAGCACGTCGCCCAAGGTCGACAGGAAGACCTGCTGCGCTACATCGGACTGGCCCGCAATGCCTCGGACCGAGCCGCCTCCCTGACCCACCGCCTGCTGGCCTACTCCCGCCGCCACACCTTGGCCAGTAGCGTGGTCGACCCGGCGTCGCTGGTTCAGGGTATGAAAGAGCTGATCAGCCGCACACTGACACCGCGCATCAAGCTGGAGGTGTCAACGCCACAGGATGCCCTCCTGTGCTTTTGCGACGCCCATCAATTGGAGAACGCGATATTGAACCTGTGCATCAATGCACGGGACGCCATGCCCCATAGCGGTCAGTTGCGGATCGAGGTCAGCCGGTGCCGAATCGAACCGACACAGGCCAGCGCGACGCTGGGCGCGGGCGATTATGCACGTATCCGCGTGTCGGATACCGGCGCCGGCATGCCTGCGAGCATCCTTGAACGCGTGTTCGACCCCTTTTTCACCACCAAACCGCTGGGTTCCGGCACCGGCCTGGGCCTGTCGATGGTACACGGCTTCGCCCAACAAGCGTCCGGAGACGCGCAAATCACATCGACGGTGGGCAAAGGCACCACGGTCACCCTGTTTCTGCCGATCCATGACAGCTCGCAGGTCGCCACCGACGCCATGACCGCCCCTGACTCCGCAGACACGGCCGCCCTCTCATGCGGCCCCGTGTTGGTGGTCGATGATGAAGTCGTCATTCGCGACCTCATCAGCGAAGCACTCCAGGAGCTGGGCTGCGAAACCGCCCAGGCCTCAACCGGCCTGGAGGCCCTTGAGCAGTTGGAGCAACTGCCTGACATGGAATTGCTGATTACCGACATCGGCCTGCCGGGAGGCATGAGTGGCGATGAACTGGCCCTGGCCGCACTGAACGTACGACCGACGCTGAAGGTGCTGTTCATTTCCGGTTTCACCGAAGACACCTTGACCACGATCGGCTTGAAAAACGGCCAGACCGAACTGCTGCTCAAACCCTTCACGGTCAGGGAACTCAAGGAGCGGGTTCAGAAACTGCTTTCCACAGGCTGAACATCCGGCGAGCGGTCGCCGATAGCCTTTGCCCCTCGCGCCCACCGTTCGGGAAAACCGCTGGAGCGGATCGCCGGCTCGCAACACTGGATCTCGAACGTCACCAGTTGCTCAACCACGAAGGGATCCTCGGTCAGCATCAACTCGATATCGCCAAGCCGCTCTCCCTGCGCGAGGATAAAACCGCCGCCCTGCTGCAGGGGCCCGGCAAACAGGATGCTGCCCGCCTCGATGAACCGGACCAGCCATGCCTTGTGGGCCTCCAGGTGAACCTTGACCTGCTCCAGGGGACGGATATAACTCAGCGTAATGGCAAACATCATGGTGTGATCCTCATTCGGACGTGGAGTCAGGCAGAAACCGGAAAACCGTGCAGCACATCGGCAATCGCCACCCTGGCCTGGTCGATGCCCTGTTGCCGGACCTGTTCGCCTTTCGAGGCCCCTTCGGCGCGAACGAACCGCACATCGTTGATCCCCAGGAAACCGAAGAACGCCTTGAGGTAGTTCTCCTGGAAATCCATATGGGCAAAGGGGCTCTGCGCATAAAAACCGCCACGGGCCGAGACCACGATCACGCGCTTGCCGCCCGACAGGCCCACCGGGCCGTTTTCCGTGTACTTGAAGGTCCGGCCCACCTGGGCGATACGGTCCAGCCAGGCTTTCAACTGGCTCGACACCGAGAAGTTGTACATCGGCGCGCCAATCACCAACAGGTCACTGTGCAGGAATTCGGTGACCAGCGTTTCGGAAACCTGATGCTCGCGCACGGTGGCCTCGTCCCAGTCGCCGCCGCCCGGCTGGCGGAAGCCTGCGGCGATGGCACCGCTCAGGTGGCTGATTGCGTTTTCGGCCAGGTCGCGGTAGGTGACGTGAGCCTCGGAATGGCGGGCCCGCAGTTGCGCCACAACGGCGGCGGACAGGTCCCGTGTCACGGAACCGTTGCCCAGGATGCTGGAATCGATATGCAGAATGTTCATACAAACCTCGCGTTCATCGGTTGGGTTATCAAGTCTGAAACGGGTCACTGCCCGGCCTCCCTCGCCGCTCGATCGATCAACCTGGCCACCTCATCAGGATGGGAGAGCAATGACAGATGGCTGGAATCGATTGAAATGACCTGGGCCCCGATCCATTGGGCGATGGCCTGTTGCACATCCGGGCGCAGGGCCTGGTCATTTTTCGTCTGCAGGTACCAGCTCGGCTTGTCGTGCCAGGCTGCATGCCGGATCTTCCCGGCAAAGCTCGCGGCGGCGATCGGTTGCTGGATCGCGGCCAATACCTGCGCCTTTTTCAGCGGCAGGTCGGCGGCCATCAGCTGATGGAACACCTGGGGATCGTCCAGCCAGATCAGCCCCTCGGCATCCGGCACAAGACCGTCCATGGGCGCCTTGAGCCTTTCGAGCAGGTCCGCCACCGACTCGCCGCTGTCGGGCACCAGCGCGGAGAGATAGACCAGTCCCTTCACATTGTTGGCATTGCCTGCCTGGGTAATCACCGCGCCAGCCCAGGAATGCCCCACCAGCAGCACGTCGCCCTTCTGCCGCCGCAACACGCGTACGGTGGCCGTGACATCGTCGGCCAACGAAGTCAGAGGGTTCTGCACCGCCGTGACGTGGTAACCCATGGCCTGCAACCGGGGGATGACCTGCGACCAGCTGGAGCCATCGGCGAAGGCGCCGTGCACCAGCACGATATTGCGCACGCCCCCCGGAGTGGGCGCGGCATTGGCCTGGGTGCCGCCAAAGAGCATCGCCAGCCCGACCGCTGTCGCCAGCCGCCCCAGCCACTTGAAGGCCTGGAGCGCAGTGGAGTGATGTGAAACGCTGAACAAACTCATGCCGAAGTGCCTTGATCCGTTGATGGAAGCCAGTCTATCGACGCCCCGGCGGCGGCGGCAGATGGCAAACCAGACAGGTTTCATGCAAAACTCGCCACTTCGCCACTCACCCAGGAAGCGTTCCCGTGCGCATTGCGATCGTGGCCGTAGAAGGCAGTCTGCTATCGGCTATTACCGGCCTGGCCGACCTGTTCTGGATCACCCAGCAGGCCTTGCGCACGCCGCCGCCAGGCATGGCACCGGGCCTGCCCGACGCGACGGCGCTCGGTTTCGAAACCATCATCGTCAGTGCCGAGGGCAAGCCGCTGCGCGATCCTCAGGGGCGGTTGATTCCGGTCGAGGGCTCCTTCCATGAGCTGGGCCCGTGCGACGTCGCACTCGTCACCGGCATGGCCCTGGGGCCGGACAAGTCACCGCCGCTGACCAACTCGATCCGCCAGGCGGCGGCCTGGATAAAGCGGCGCCATGCAAGCGGCGTACTGATAGGTGGCGCCTGCGCCGGAACCTTCGTGCTGGGCGAAGCCGGCTTGCTGGATGGCCGACGCTGCACCACCACCTGGTGGTTGCACCACGTGTTCAAGCAGCGCTACCCCAAGGCGCAAACAGTCTGGGGCACCGCGGTGGAAGAACAGGATGGCATCATCACCACCGGTGGCCCGCTGTCCTGGGTCGACCTGGCGCTGCACGTGATCCGCCGCCAGGCCGGGACCGAAGTGGCCAAGTTGGCCGCTGACATTTCGGTGGCCGACAGCCTGCCGCTGCCCCAGGTGATCTACGCGCCGCGAGGCTTTGTCAACGCGGCCGATCCCTTGCTGCTGCAAGCCGAGCAGATCATCCGCCACATCAACCCGGGGGTGACCGCCGAAGGCCTGGCCGGCGCGTTGAACCTCAGCGAAAGAACCCTGCATCGACGACTGAAGGAACTGAGCAACGAGTCGCCGAAGGCCTTTATCACCCGCGTCAGGATCGAAACGGCATGCGTGCTGCTGGAGACGCCGGGGGCGAGCGTGAAGCAGGTGGCGGCCAAATGCGGCTACAGCGAGGAGACGGCGTTCAGGCGGGCGTTCAGCCAACAGACGGGGATGACACCGGCGGACTATCGGCGCTGGTTGAGCGGGCGAAATACCGGCACGGCTAGCCGATAAGCCTCCCGCTTCAAGAGGCCCGTCCTGGGCCTGCGCGATTCAGCCCCGGTAACGCCCGGGCTTGTGCCAGATGATCAGGATCGCGTTCATCGCCACGGTGCCCAGCAACGACCAGGCCATTTTCCCGAAGGGCAGATAGAGGCTCGCCACGATGAACAGCACGGCATCGCAGGTCAATTGCGCGACACCGGCATTGATCGAAAACCTGCGCTGAGCCCATAGCACCACCGACCCGGTCCCGCCCATCGAGGCGTTGTGCCGGGCCAGGCAGAGGATGCCCATCCCGAGAAACGTTCCGCCCAGAACACAGCCGATATCGGGATTGATGCCCGTCGCACTCAGCAGCGGGCTGACCAGGCTGACCCCCAGGCCCAGGGCGAAGCTGACCAGCACGCTCTTGAGCGTGAACGCCCGGCCCATGGTGAACAGCGCGAACAGCAGGAAGGGAATATTGATCGCCGGAACCAACACCGACGGTGTGTAGGCACTGATGAACGAGCCCAACAGCGCCATGCCGGCGATGCCGCCGGTAATCAGCCCGCTCTTGCCCAGGATGGCGATACCGGTGGCGGCAAAGGCAATCCCGATGAACAGGCCATAGGCGTCGTCCAGCAGACTATGGCGAGGGTACGGGGCCGTCAGCCCGGCCAGGTCGTCAGCGCAGCTCATAAGGGACACTCATCGGGGTGATACCGTGATTGGCGAGCCCTTCGACCGGCGTGATCCGGGCGATCTCGATGCCGTGGCGCACGATGACCACCTCGGTGCCGTGAGTGACCTGTTCGAGGATGAATTCGAGGCTGGCCTGCGCGTCGTTCACGCCGTATTTGACTTGCTGCATGTCGTCGTTTCCTTTTGGGATAGCAGCCCTCTGTGCCGAGCCTGGTGGATTGCACCGACGGCCCCGCTACGCCCCGCATGGGTTGTATGGCTGGATGCTTAGTCTGGACTTCAAGACGCGGAAAGTGCTTTCGTATTTTGTGGCAAAAACGCTAGGATGCGAAAAACCCTTTCACAGAACTCATGATATGCAAAAAAATAATCTGGACGACATGGACCGGCGCATTCTGCGGGTGCTTAGCAAGGACGGCCGGGCCAGCCTGCAGGACATCGGCAAGCAGGTCGGCCTGTCGTCGAGCCCCTGCTGGCAGCGGATCAAGCGGATGGAAGACGCCGGGGTCATCCAGGGCTACCAGGCGCGCATCGACATGACCGAGCTTGGCTATCGCGACGGCCTGATCGTCATGGTCACGCTGGAGCACCACAGCGACGAACAACTGGACAAGTTCGAGCAGGCGCTGGCCGACATTCCCGAGGTCATCGAGGCTTACCTGGTGTCGGGGGAATACGACTACTTCCTGCGCCTGGCAGTGAAAGACACCCGCGACTATGAGCGGCTGCTACGGGAGAAACTCTACAAGATTCCAGGGCTGCGGCATTCGGTGTCGAGTTTTGTGTTGCGGCAGCTCAAGGCGGCGAGTGTGCCGCTTTAAGGGGCAAGGGTCAGCAGCGAGGGGGTTGCTGATCTTTTCAAAAATTCAGATGGAGTGAAATGACACGATCAGTCGGCCTGACAACATCACATCTCGAGATTTTCACGACAAAGTCTTGAAAAAGACTTACAGAATGGAGGCAACCCCACCAGCCACACCCCGGCACACAATGTTCCCGCTGTGGCTGCTCCCTTCCGGGCCTGACCAGGTTAACGGGTAATCGTTGCGGGGGGACCGATGGGGTCACCATGACAACACTCGCCTGGCAGCGAGCCGCGCCATTGTACCTGGATAACGAGAAGTTACAACCGCCAGGTGGCGTAAAAATTCGATGGGGGTCAAGTACTTGTCTGCGCAGGGCTCGGGCCCCTGGCGGCACAGGGAGGATGCAAATGGCCGGAACGCTGCTGCACCGTGGGAGCCGGCTTGCTGGCGATGGCGGTTTCGTTGGCGCCGCCCAGGGTGCTGGATGGCCGCCGTTGGCGGATCGCCAGCAAGCCGGCTCCCACAGGAGATTGCGCATCCTGTGGGAGCGTGGCTTGCCCGCGAACAGGCCTTCAAGCCTTGCTCCCCGCCATGGGGTCAGGTGGTTATGTGTTTTGCATCCAGCAGTCCGTCGACGTGGGTCTGGGCCAGGTCGACCAGGTGCACGACGGCCAGGGCCAGTTTGCGGGTGGTGCCTTGCAAGTGGTCCACGCATTCGTAGGCGGTCGCAGAAGCCGACTGGAGGATTTCGTGGATCTGGATCAGGGCGTCTTCGGGGTTCGGCGATTCGCGGCGTGGGTGACGATTGATCAAGGAAGAGAGTTCGTAGTGAGCGAACGCTCGGTCGACGGCGCATTGGCCGGCGGGGGATGACAGGTCTTCGGTTGGGGGATTGGGGGTGATCTTGAACATGGCGCTATTCCTACCTTGATGGTTTGGAGCCATCACCCGCCCGCTTGCACGCGATTTAGGGTGGCAGCCATACGCAGGTGTGCAAGACCGGGGCAAGATAGGAAACCCGGCAGATCCCGAAGATCTCCCACGTACAGCCGCCATGACACGAACCTCAAACATGAGGATGCCTGAAGGTACAGGAGGAACAGTACGCCTGATCTTGCGGTCCGGACTTGCACGTCCGTATCACCGATTTGGCGGTGACAAGACGCAGACTAGTACCCGGCCGGAACAGGCGCAACGGGTTGGGATTTTCTAGGAAACTTCACGCAAGTTAAAGAGATCTTTCTGCAATGCGTTTCCTGGGATCGGGATAAATACTCAAATGACCGGCCAGCCACCCTGGCTTCCGAGCATTCCCCGGAGAACCATCGATGTCGAATTTAGCACCGTCCAACCAGATGAGTAGCTGGGCTACAATGTGGCCCACTAGCCTGGAGAATCCGACCATGCCCTCAAATGCAGTCGTACGAGCCCGCATTGATGAACACATCAAAGAGGAAGCGACTCTTGTCCTGGCCGCCATGGGTCTGACCGTCTCTGATGCCTTCCGTATGATGATGACCCGCATCGCCCATGAAAAAGCACTGCCATTTGAGCCATTGGTGCCGAATGCGACCACCCTTGAGGCCATGAAGGAAACACGCCAAGGCGGCCTGAAAGCCTTCGATTCCGTAGAGGATCTGATGGCTGACCTGAATGCGGAAGATTGAGTACGCAAGGCAGTTCAAGCGCGATTACAAACGTGAAACCAAGGGCCGGCACCGAGAATCTCTACAGGGCGATCTGATGTCCCTCATAACGGCACTGGCGGATGATCAGCCATTGCCCGAAAAACACCGGGACCATGCGCTGACTGGCGATTGGAGAACCTTCAGAGACTGCCACGTCAAACCAGATCTGGTGATGATTTATCGCAAGCCGAACCCTGAAGTCCTGCAACTCGTGCGCCTTGGCTCACATAGTGAGCTTGGTTTCTAGGAAAATTCCATCAGCGGGAACCCACGTTCCAGCCTCTGGCTTGCCCGCGGAGCGATAGAGCATCGCAATCCTTCATGGGGGTCGCGTTATCGTTCTTCGCGGGCAAGCCACGCTCCTACAGGTTCGGTGTCAGGCTTGGATACCATGGGTTTTCAGGAAGGCGACGAAGGCTTCTTCGTCGAGCACCTTGAGGCCCAGCTCGTTGGCCTTGGTCAGCTTGGAGCCGGCACCGGGACCGGCGACCACGCAGTGGGTCTTGGCCGACACGGAGCCCGCCACCTTGGCGCCCAGCCTTTCCAGCTTGTCCTTGGCGACGTCACGGCTCATCAGCTCCAGCGACCCCGTCAGGACCCAGGTCTGGCCGGTCAGCGGTAAGCCTTCGACGGTCTTTTTCTCACTCTGCCAGTGCATGCCGAAGTCGCGCAACTGCACCTCGATCACCAGCGCCCGCTCAGCATTGCCCGGCACGTCGAAGAACTCCCGTACGGCCTTCGCCGGCTTTTCATTCAGCGCCTGGCGCAGGTCCAGCCAGTCGGCGTTGATGATGCCTTCGACCGAACCGAACTTGGCCGCCAGTTTTTCCGCTGCGGTCGGCCCTACCGAACTGATATCCAGCTTGGCGATCAACCCACCCAGGGTGGTGCTGGCGGCGAATTCAGCGCCCAGTTCGGCCTGGTCCTGCAGCACCAGGCCGCGTTCGAGCAGTTGTGCAATGACGGTGCGGTTGTGCTCGTCTTCGAAGAAGCTGTGGATCTCGTGGGCCACTTCCAGGCCGATGTCCGGCAGGTAGGTCAGCACTGACGGCAATGCCTGCATGACCCGCTCCAGCGAGCCCAGGGAGCGGGCCAGAACCTTGGCGGTTTCCTCGCCCACGTCAGGGATGCCCAGGGCATAGATGAAACGCGCCAGGCTCGGCTGCTTACTGTCGGCGATGGCTTGCAGCAGGTTGCTGGTCGACAGTTCGGCAAAGCCTTCGAGGTCGACGATGTCTTCGCGCTTGAGGGTGTAGAGGTCGGCCGGCGAGGCGATCAGTTTTTCATCCACCAATTGCTCGATGGTCTTGTCGCCCAGGCCTTCGATGTCCATCGCGCGACGGGAGACGAAGTGGATGATCGCCTGCTTGAGCTGCGCGCCGCACGCCAGGCGGCCGACGCAGCGGTACACCGCGCCTTCGCTGACGGTTTCGCGACCCTTGCTGCGCTTGATCAGTTGGGTGCGCTCGACGTGGGAGCCGCACACCGGGCAGCTCTCGGGAATCTGTACCGCACGGGCGCTTTCCGGGCGGCGCTCGGTGACCACCTGGACGACTTGCGGGATCACGTCGCCGGCGCGGCGGATGATCACGGTGTCGCCGATCATCAAGCCCAGGCGCGCCACTTCGTCCATGTTGTGCAAGGTGGCGTTGGAGACCGTGACGCCGGCCACCTTGACCGGTTTCAGGCGAGCCACCGGAGTGACCGCACCGGTACGACCGACCTGGAATTCGACGTCGAGCAGTTCGGTGAGTTCTTCCATGGCCGGGAACTTGTGGGCGATCGCCCAGCGTGGCTCGCGGGCGCGGAAGCCCAGCTCGCGCTGGGAGGCCAGGCTGTTGACCTTGAACACCACGCCGTCGATTTCATAGGGCAGCGCATTGCGGCGCTCGCCGATGGCGCGGTAGTAGTCCAGACACTCGTCGATGCCTTTGGCCAGTTTCAGCTCGTGACTGATCGGCATGCCCCAGGCCCTGAGTTGCTGCAGGTTGCCGATGTGACTGTCGGCGATGTCGTGAGACACCTGGCCCAGGCCATAGCAGCAGAACTCCAGTGGACGGCTGGCGGTGATCTTCGAATCGAGCTGGCGCAGACTACCCGCCGCAGCGTTGCGCGGGTTGGCGAAGGTCTTGCCGCCCGCCTCCGCCTGCGCGGCGTTGAGGCGTTCGAAGCCGGCCTTGGACATGAACACTTCGCCACGCACTTCGAGGATCGCCGGCCAGCCGGTGCCCTGCAGCTTGAGCGGGATATTGCGCACGGTGCGCACGTTGACACTGATGTCTTCGCCGGTGGTGCCGTCGCCACGGGTGGCACCGCGCACCAGCAGGCCGTCCTGGTACAGCAGGCTGACCGCCAGGCCGTCGAGCTTCGGTTCGCAGCTGTATTCGACGGCGGCGCCGCCCCCGAACAGGTCGCCGGCCGGCAGATCGAGACCTTCGTTGACCCGGCGATCGAATTCGCGCATGTCGACTTCTTCGAAGGCGTTGCCCAGGCTCAGCATCGGGATTTCATGACGGACCTGGGTGAACGCGGTCAGCGCGGCGCTACCGACACGCTGGGTCGGCGAGTCGGCGGTGACCAGTTCCGGGTGTTCGGCCTCCAGGGCCTTGAGCTCGTGGTACAGACGGTCGTATTCGGCGTCCGGGATGCTCGGTTCGTCGAGCACATGATAGCGGTAGTTGTGCTGATCCAGTTCAGCACGCAGCTCTAGAATACGGGTCTGGGCGGCAGTCATGGAGGGTCTCTCGGAAAGCAAAAGAGCAGCCGGGGCTGCTCAATATGTTAGTGCGGTTTCGGCGGTTGGGCTTGCCCGCGAATACGTCAGCAAGCCCACTCGGGAGAATCGCTAATCAGCGCTTCTGGGTCAGCGCGCGGCGTTCGAATTCGACGATGCGCTGGCGGTAGTGCTCGATGGTCTGGGCGGTCAGCACGCTGCGCTGGTCATCCTTGAGCTCGCCGTTGAGTTCCTGGGACAGCTTGCGCGCCGCGGCCACCATCACGTCGAAAGCCTGCTTCGGATAACGCGGGCCTGGCAGGCCGAGGAAGAAGCTCACCGCCGGGGTGGTGAAGTGGTCGATGTCGTCGAGGTCGAACACGCCCGGCTTGACCGCGTTGGCCATGGAGAACAGCACTTCGCCGTTGCCAGCCATGCTTTCGTGGCGGTGAAAAATGTCCATCTCGCCGAAACGCAGGCCGCTTTCCAGGATGTTCTGCAGCAGGGCCGGGCCCTTGAAGCCGTTCGGGTCGCGGCTGATCACACTGATCACCAACACTTCCTCGGCCGCTGGCTGGTCCTTGTCGTGACGCTCCTTTTCCTGGCGCGCAGCCGGCTTGTGGTCATCGACGAAATCGTCCCGGCTGTTGAAACCCGGGCCTTCCTCTTCCAGGTCAAGATTCAGGTTCAGGTCGCCCTGAGTCGGCTCGCTGGCACGCTTGCCACGCTTGGACGGTTTCTCCCGCGGCTCGCGCGCCGGCATGCTCACCGAAGGCAGGTCATGCTCATCCAGCTCGGGCTCCTTGTGGGTTTCCAGCACGCGGGCCGGGCCCAGCAGTTCAGGATTGGAGTCGTCGTCCGGCAGGTTCGAGAAGCTGCGGTCCAGACGAAACTTGAGCTTGCCCTTGCCACCGCGCATCCGGCGCCAGCCATCGAAAAGAATACCGGCGATGACAATGATGCCGATGACGATCAGCCACTCGCGCAGACCGATTTCCATGTAATCCCGTGCCTCTAAAATAATGGTTCTATGAAGAAAGGGCGGAAAACCCTTTAAAGCGTGGTGCCAACTCTATGTTCTGACAGGCATTTTTTCCCACGCACAAGAAAATTGGACATTAAATTAACACGACCAAAGGTAACTTTACACCGTCTGTCGTACAGGGTATGCATTAATAAGTCCCCAAGGATCGGTGCGAGTTCCCGCAAGGCCTGAGGAAAGCACCTTGCGCCTTGAATCCGTTGCCCTCCTCAGGCGTCGACCATGGCCATGGCTTCCTCGACATCCACCGCCACCAGCCGCGAACAGCCGGGTTCGTGCATCGTGACCCCCATCAGTTGATCGGCCATTTCCATGGCGATCTTGTTGTGGGTGATATAGATGAATTGCACCGACTCCGACATCTCCTTGACCAGCCGGGCATAACGTCCAACGTTAGCGTCATCCAGCGGTGCATCAACTTCGTCGAGCATACAGAACGGTGCCGGGTTCAACTTGAAGATGGAGAACACCAGGGCCAATGCGGTCAATGCCTTCTCGCCACCGGACAACAAATGAATGGTGCTGTTCTTTTTCCCCGGGGGCCGCGCCATGATGGTCACGCCGGTATCGAGCAGGTCGTCGCCGGTCAGGTCCAGATAGGCACTGCCGCCGCCAAACACTTTTGGAAACAAAGCCTGCAGGCCACCGTTGATCTGATCGAAGGTGTCCTTGAAGCGATTGCGGGTTTCCTTGTCGATCTTGCGAATGACGTTTTCCAGGGTTTCCAGGGCTTCGACCAGGTCGGCGTCCTGCGCGTCCAGGTAACGTTTACGCTCCGATTGTTGCCGATATTCGTCGATGGCCGCGAGGTTGATCGCGCCCAGACGCTGGATACGCCCGGCGATGCGCTCGAGCTCTTCCTCGGCGTCCTTCTCGCTGGCCCCGGCGACCAGGGTGGCGAGCACCCCGTGCAAGTCGTAGCCGTCTTCCAGCAACTGGTCCTGCAGGGCCTTGCGACGCACCGTCAGGGCCTGCCATTCCATGCGTTGCTGTTCCAGTTGGCCACGAATCAGCTGGGCCTGCTGCTCGGCCTGGCTGCGCCGCTTCTCGGCGTCGCGCAGCTCGCGGTCGGCATCTTCCAGGGCCAGTTGCGCGGTCTTGAGTTCGACATCGACGCTCATGCGCCGGTCGAGCAATTCTTCGAGCTTGAGACGCAGTTCCTCGAGCGGGGCTTCGCCCTCCTCCAGGTTCAGGCTCAACTGCTCGCGTTTTTCCGTCAGGCGTTCGGATTGCAGCTCCAGGCGCTCAAGGGCCTGGCGGGTGGAATCGTGCTGGGCCTTCAGCGAGCCCAGGCGGACCGCCAACTGGTGGGCATGGTCCTTGTGCTGGCGGGCTTCCTGGCGCACCCGGTCGAGGCGCTCACGCAGGCTGTCACGCTCGGCCAGCAGCAGTTCGCGCTGCTCGGCATCCACCGCCATCGCGTCGAGGGCTTCCTGCAGTTGCAGGCGGGCCTCGCCGGTTTCCTCGTGTTCCTGGGCGCGCTGCGCGGCCAGCTCTTGCACTTCTTCATCGAGCCGGGTACGACGCAGTTGCAACTGCTCGACCTTGGCCCTGGCGGCGGACAGCTTGGCTTTCAGCTCGCCCTGCTGGCGGGCTTCGTCCTGCAGCAGCCGGCGCAAATGTTCACGACCGGTTTCCTGCTGGCGCTGGGTGGCGCGCAGGGTTTGCAGCCGGGTTTCGAGGGTCGCCAGGGTCTCTTCCAGGGCTTCGCGATCGAACTGCAACTGCTCGATTTCCTGCCCGCGGGCGAGCACGCCGCTTTCCGCTTCGCTGGCGCGGCGCACCCGCAGGAAATGCCGGCCGACCCAATAACCGTCGCGGCTGATCAGGCTTTCGCCGGCCTTCAGTTGCCCGCGCAGGGCCAGGGCCTGCTCCAGGCTGTCGACCGGTTTGACCTGGCCCAGCCAGGGTGACAGGTCGATATCGGCTTCGACCTTTTCCAGCAGGCTGCCAGCCAGGCGGATGCCGTCCGCCACCGGGCTGAGCAGGCGCAGGTCGCCCTGCTGGAAAGTGCCCAGATCGAGGCCGGCGAAGTTGTCCACCAGCACCGCCTGCAGGTCGGCGCCGAGCACGGTTTCCACCGCCAGCTCCCAACCCGGCTGCACCTTCAGCCCCTGCGCCAGACGCGGGCGCTCGGCCAGGTTCTGTTCGCGCAGCCATTCGGCGGTGCCGGTGCCGGGATCGAGTGCCGCCTGCTGCAGGGCTTCGAGGGACGCCAGGCGGCCCACCAGCCGTTGCAGATCGCCCTGAGCCTGTTGCTGCTCCAGGGTGGCCTTGTGCAACTCCTGGCGCAGTTGCTCCAGGCGCTCGACCTGGCCCTCTTCGCTGGCCTGCAGGTCTTCCAGGGTCTGTTCGCTCTCGGCCAACTGCTCGGTGAGTTCGAGAATCGCCTCGTCTTCCGGGTCTGCCGCGAGCAACGCGCGTTCTTCGACCAGGCGGCGCTGGCGCTCACCCAGACGCTCCATGCTCGTTTCCAGTTGCTGGATGCGCGACTGCTGAACTTCCGCCTGGCGCCGCGGCTCGGCAGAACGCAGGTTGAAGCCGTCCCACTGCTCCTGCCAACCGTGCATGGTGGCTTCGGACTCCTCCAGCGCGGCGGCGGCCTCTTCGGCGGCGGCACTGGTCAGTTCCTGCTCGGGCTCAAGCATCGCCAGCTCTTCGCCGAGGGTCGCCAGCAGGGTGCGGTCATGCCCCAGGTGCGATTCGGTTTCCAGCCGTGAACGTTCGGCTTCGCGCAGGTCGTCCTGCAACTGGCGCAAGCGTTGCTGGCCGTGCTGTATGCTCTGCTCGACCCGGGCGATATCGCCGCCCACCGAGTAGAAACGCCCCTGCACCTGGTTGAAGCGTTCCGACAGCTCGTGGTGACCGTCGCGCAGGCGCTCGATGCTGGCATCGGCGTTGCGCTGTTCGGCCACCAGGGCTTCGAAACTGATTTCCTGGTTGCCGATGATCGACTCGCGCTGGCCGACCTGGTCGTTCAGCGCCTGCCAGCGCAAGGCCGACAGCTGGGCCTTGAGCTGGCGCTCCTCGGCCTTGTATTCCTGGTATTTCTCGGCGGCCTGGGCCTGGCGGTGCAGCCGTTCGAGCTGGCGTTCGAGCTCTTCGCGCAGGTCGGTCAGGCGCGCCAGGTTCTCGTGGGTACGGCGGATACGGTTTTCCGTTTCGCGCCGGCGCTCCTTGTACTTGGAGATCCCCGCCGCTTCCTCGATGAAGTTGCGCAGGTCTTCCGGCTTGGCCTCGATCAGCTTGGAGATCATCCCCTGCTCGATGATCGAGTAACTGCGCGGCCCCAGACCGGTGCCGAGGAAGATGTCGGTGATGTCCTTGCGCCGGCACTTGGTGCCGTTGAGGAAATAGCTGTTCTGGCTGTCGCGGGTCACCTTGCGGCGAATGGAAATCTCCGCATAGGCCGCATACTCGCCGATCAGGGTGCCATCGGAGTTGTCGAACACCAGCTCGATGCTCGCCTGGCTGACCGGCTTGCGGCTGGTGGAGCCGTTGAAGATGACGTCGGTCATCGACTCGCCACGCAGATTCTTCGCCGAGCTCTCGCCCATCACCCAGCGGACGGCGTCGATGATGTTCGACTTGCCGCAACCGTTGGGGCCGACCACCGCCGCCATGTTGCTGGGGAAGGTCACCGTGGTCGGGTCGACGAAGGACTTGAACCCCGCCAACTTGATGCACTTGAGCCGCACGCTTAGTCGACCGCCAGGGCAGACAGCACGATGTCACAGCTGCGCTGGGCGTAGCTGGCCAGCACCGAACGGATCAACGGCAGATCACGCGCCAGCACCGCCGCGAGCAGGCGGGCGAACAGTTCCAGGTACTCGCTCATTTCCGCCTTGCGCCGCTCCAGCGCCAGGTAATAGGCGCGGCTCATGGCCGGCTGCAGGTTCTCGACGGTTTCCTGCAGGTACGGATTGTCGGCGAACGGGTATGCGGCGCGCATCACATTGAAGCTGTCTTCGACGAAGGTGCGGATGTCCTGGCGCTCGTAGCTGTCGGTCAGGCGCTGCTGCAACTGCAGGAACGGCGCGAGGTCGGCCTGCACCTGCCAGCGCTGGGCGACGGCGTTGCCGAGCAGAATGTACAGCTCGCTCATCAGCGTACACAGGCTCTGCACCTTGTGGGCGGTCAGCTCGGTCACGTGGGCGCCGCGTCGCGGCAGGATCGCGATCAGGTGGCGACGTTCGAGAATCAGCAGGGCTTCGCGCACGGAGCCACGGCTGACATTGAGCGCCAGCGTGACCTTCTGTTCCTGGATACGCTCCCCGGGTTTGAGTTCGCCGCGGATGATGCGCTCGGCGAGGTGGTGAGCAATCTGCTCGGCGAGGCTGTCCGGCGCCTTGAACGTCATGGTTTTCCTTCAAAAATCTTTGGTCAGTGCAAGCGGCGCAGTGTAGCGCAATTGCTACATGATGGCGCAGGGACAAATGGCTGGAATTTGGCACGAAATACGCATTTCATCAGGAGCTAGACTTTCATGAAGAGCCGGCCCCTATCGGCATTTGCAAAAACTTGACCTTAAGGTCAGATTTTTGTTGACCAAAAAGTCAGACAGCCATAGATTCTGCCCCAACGGTCAACAATAATAATGAGTCTGCGAGGCCTTCCGTGATCCAGTTTCTTCTCAACCAGGAGCTCCGTAGCGAGCACAGCCTGGACCCGAACCTGACGGTACTCAACTACCTGCGTGAACATCTGGGCCGCCCCGGCACCAAGGAAGGTTGCGCCAGTGGCGACTGCGGGGCCTGCACCGTGGTGGTCGGCGAACTGCACACCGACGAAACCGGCACCGAGCGCATTCGTTATCGCAGCCTCAACTCCTGCCTGACCTTCGTCGCCGCGCTGCACGGCAAGCAGTTGATCAGCGTCGAGGACCTCAAGCACCAGGGCCAACTGCACAGCGTGCAACAGGCCATGGTCGACTGCCACGGTTCGCAGTGCGGCTTCTGTACACCGGGTTTCGTCATGTCGCTGTTCGCCCTGCAGAAGAACAGTGAAGCGCCGGACCACCACAAGGCCCACGATGCCCTGGCCGGCAACCTCTGCCGCTGCACCGGCTACCGGCCGATCCTCGCCGCCGCCGAACGGGCCTT
>NZ_AQOH01000350.1 GCF_000364705.1 Pseudomonas fuscovaginae SE-1
GCAACAAGCCGGTCGACCAGTTCGACAGCCGCCAGGCACAGACCATCGCCCGCCTGAAGGCCATCGCCCCCTGCAACACCGGTGAATTGAACAGCGGCGACAAGCGTTGCCTGGTGCCCCTGACCGTCGCCGACCTGGCCGAGCTCTACGAGTCGTACCCGCAGGCCCGCCTGCTGGCCGGTGGCACCGACCTGACCCTGGAGGTCACCCAGTTTCATCGGTCGCTGCCGGTGATGATCCACGTCAGCCAGGTCGCCGAACTCAAGCGCATCGAGCGTTTCGACGACCGCCTGGAAATCGGGGCGGCGGTCCCCCTCAGCGATTGTCATGCCGCCCTGGCGGTCGAGTACCCGGATTTCGGCGAATTGCTGCAACGCTTCGCCTCGCTGCAGATCCGTAACCAGGGCACTCTCGGCGGCAATATCGGCAACGCCTCGCCGATCGGTGATTCACCGCCCCTGCTGATCGCCCTGAACGCACAGTTGCTGCTGCGCAAAGGCAGCCGCCGCCGCAACCTGGCGCTGGAGGACTATTTCATCGACTACCGGGTGACCGCCCGCCAGGACAGCGAATTCATCGAGAAGATCATCGTGCCCAGGGCCAGCGCCGAATGGCGGTTTCGCGCCTACAAGGTATCCAAGCGGCTGGACGATGATATTTCCGCGGTGTGCGCCGCGTTCAACCTGCGGCTCGACGATGGCCTGGTCGCCGAAGCGCGGATCGCCTTCGGCGGCATGGCGGCGATCCCGAAACGCGCCCGGGCCTGCGAAGCCGCACTGCTCGGCCAGCCCTGGAACCAGGCCAGTGTCGAACGCGCCTGCGCCGCTCTGGCCGAAGACTTCACGCCACTGTCGGACTTCCGCGCCAGCAAGGAGTACCGCCTGCTCAGTGCGCAGAACCTGCTGCGCAAGTACTTCATCGAACTGCAAACGCCGCATATCGAGACCCGGGTGACCGCCTATGTCTAACCATCCTGTCGCGGAAAAAACCCAGGCCGAACTCGCCGAGTTGTTCGCCCGGGACCTGACCAGCGGCGTCGGCCGCAGCGTCAAGCACGAGAGCGCCGACAAGCATGTGGCCGGTGAAGCGGTGTATATCGACGACCGCCTGGAATTCCCCAACCAGCTGCATGTGTATGCCCGGCTTTCAGATCGCGCCCATGCGCGCATCCTGCGGATCGACACCACGCCCTGCCATGCCTTCGATGGCGTGCGCATCGTCATCACCCACGAGGACATTCCCGGCCTCAAGGACATCGGCCCGCTGCTGCCCGGTGATCCGCTGCTGGCGATCGACAAGGTCGAGTTCGTTGGCCAGCCGGTGCTCGCCGTGGCCGCGCGGAACATGGAAACCGCGCGCCAGGCGGCCATGGCGGCCATCGTCGAGTACGAGGACCTGGAGCCGGTACTGGACGTGGTCGAGGCCCTGCGCAAGCGCCATTTCGTCCTGGAAAGCCATACCCACAAACGCGGTGACTCGGCCAGCGCCCTGGCCAGCGCCGAGCATCGGATCCAGGGCAGCCTGCACATCGGCGGCCAGGAGCACTTCTACCTGGAAACCCAGATCTCCTCGGTGATGCCCACCGAGGACGGCGGCATGATCGTCTACTGCTCGACGCAGAACCCCACCGAAGTGCAGAAGCTGGTGGCCGAAGTGCTCGACATACCGATGAACAAGGTGGTGGTCGACATGCGCCGCATGGGTGGCGGCTTCGGCGGCAAGGAGACCCAGGCGGCCAGCCCGGCCTGCCTTTGCGCGGTGGTCGCGCGCCTGACCGGGCAACCGACCAAGATGCGCCTGCCTCGGGTCGAGGACATGCTGATGACCGGCAAGCGCCACCCCTTCTACATCGAATACGACGTCGGCTTCGACAGCCGCGGCCGGCTGCACGGGATCAACCTCGAGCTGGCCGGCAACTGCGGCTGCTCGCCGGACCTCTCGGCGTCGATCGTCGACCGCGCCATGTTCCACGCCGACAACGCCTATTACCTGGGCGATGCGACGGTCAACGGCCATCGCTGCAAGACCCACACCGCGTCGAATACCGCCTACCGCGGCTTCGGCGGCCCACAGGGAATGGTCGCCATCGAGGAGGTGATGGATCACATCGCCCGTCACCTCGGCCTCGATCCGCTGGCGGTGCGCAAGGTCAACTACTACGGCAAGACCGAACGCAACATCACCCATTACTACCAGACCGTCGAGCACAACCTGCTCGAGGAAATGACCGCCGAGCTGGAGGCCACCAGCCAGTATGCCGAGCGGCGGGAAACCATCCG
>NZ_AQOH01000351.1 GCF_000364705.1 Pseudomonas fuscovaginae SE-1
CGCTACAACGCCCACAGCCCGATCCTGAAAAAGGGCCTGGCGCTGACCCCGGTGAAGTTCGGTATCTCCTTCACCGCCAGTTTCCTCAACCAGGCCGGTGCGCTGGTGCACGTCTACACCGACGGCAGCATCCACCTGAACCATGGTGGTACCGAGATGGGCCAGGGCCTGAACACCAAGGTCGCGCAGGTGGTGGCCGAGGTGTTCCAGGTGGAAATCGACCGGGTACAGATCACCGCGACCAACACCGACAAGGTGCCGAACACCTCGCCCACTGCCGCCTCAAGCGGCGCCGACCTGAACGGCAAGGCGGCACAGAATGCCGCCGAGACCATCAAGCAGCGGCTGGTGGAGTTTGCCGCGCGGCAGTACAAGGTCAGCGAAGAGGACGTCGAGTTCCGCAGCGGCCATGTGCGGGTCCGCGACCAGATCCTGACCTTCGAGGCGCTGGTCCAGCAGGCCTATTTCGCCCAGGTGTCGCTGTCCAGCACCGGTTTCTACAAGACCCCGAAGATCTACTACGACCGCAGCCAGGCCCGTGGCCGGCCGTTCTACTACTACGCCTATGGCGCGGCCTGTGCCGAGGTGATCGTCGACACCCTGACCGGCGAGTACAAGGTGCTGCGCACCGACATCCTGCACGACGTCGGCGCCTCGCTGAACCCCGCCATCGATATCGGCCAGGTCGAAGGCGGCTTCGTCCAGGGCATGGGTTGGCTGACCATGGAGGAACTGGTGTGGAACGCCAAGGGCAAGCTGATGACCAACGGCCCAGCCAGTTACAAGATCCCGGCGGTGGCCGACGTGCCGATCGACCTGCGGGTCAAGCTGGTGGAGAACCGCAAGAATCCGGAGGATACGGTGTTCCATTCCAAGGCCGTGGGTGAGCCACCGTTCATGCTCGGGATCGCCGTATGGTGTGCGCTGAAGGATGCGGTGGCGAGCATCGCCGACTACCGGCTGCAACCGAAGATCGATGCACCGGCGACACCGGAGCGGGTGCTGTGGGGCTGCGAGCAGATGCGCAAGGCCAGGGACGAGTGATCGGGAGACCTTCATGAACTATTGGCTCAGCGCCCTCGCCGACCTGCAGAACCAGGGGTTACCCTGCGTGCTGGTGACGATTATCGAAGAACAGGGCTCGACCCCACGCAACGCCGGTTCGAAGATGGTCATCAGCGCCACCGCCACCTTCGACACCATCGGCGGCGGCCATCTGGAATACAAGGCCACGCGGATCGCCCGGGACATGCTCGCCAGCGGCCAGCAGGGCACCCGCCTGGAGCGCTTCAGCCTGGGCGCCAGCCTTGGCCAGTGCTGCGGCGGCGCCACGGTGCTGCTGTTCGAGCCAATGGGCCAGCCCCAGGCGGAGATCGCCGTGTTCGGCGCGGGCCATGTCGGCCGTGCCCTGGTACCCTTGCTCGCCAGCCTGCCCTGTCGGGTGCGCTGGATCGATTCGCGCGAGCAGGAGTTCCCCACGCTGATTCCCGAGGGCGTGCGCAGGATCGTCAGTGACGAGCCGCTGGAAGAAATCGACCACCTGCCCGTCGGCTGCTACTGCGTGATCATGACCCACAACCACCCGCTCGACCTCGAACTCACCGCCGCCCTGCTCAAGCGCAACGACTTCGCCTATTTCGGCCTGATCGGCTCGAAGACCAAGCGGGTCAAGTTCGAACACCGCCTGCGTGAACGCGGCTTCGACAGCGCGGTGCTGCAACGCATGCGTTGTCCAATGGGACTGACCGAGGTCAAGGGCAAGCTGCCGGCGGAAATCGCCATCTCCATCGCCGGCGAAATCATCGCCACCTACAACGCGAATTTCGGCCAGCACAGCGCCAGCGCCGAACCCATTGCCAAACTGCTGCCGGCCTCGCGCCGCAGTCAAGCCACGAACTGAGAAAGCCCATGCCTGCCACCCGCAAAGCCTACCGAGCCGCCATCCTGCACAGCCTCGCCGATCCGGCCGAAGTTGGCATCGACGCCTCCTACGAGTATTTCGAGGACGGCGTGCTGCTGGTCGAGAACGGCCGGATCGGCGCCATCGGCCACGCCCGCAACCTGCTGCCGACACTGGCCGCCGACACCGAAGTCGTCCACTACCCCGACGCGCTGATCACACCGGGCTTCATCGATACCCACATCCACCTGCCCCAGACCGGCATGGTCGGCGCCTATGGCGAGCAACTGCTCGACTGGCTGAACACCTACACCTTTCCCTGCGAAAGTCAGTTCGCCGACCCGGCCCATGCCGCCGAGGTCGCCGATATCTTCATCAAGGAGCTGCTGCGCAACGGCACCACCACCGCGCTGGTGTTCGCCAGCGTGCATCCACAGTCGGTCGAGGCGTTCTTCGAGGCCGCGCATAAACTCGACCTGCGGATGATCGCCGGCAAGGTGATGATGGACCGCAATGCGCCGCACTACCTGACCGACAGCGCCGAATCGAGCTACACGCAAAGCAAGGCGCTGATCGAGCGCTGGCACGGCAAGGGCCGCCTGCACTACGCGGTGACCCCGCGCTTCGCACCGACCTCGACCCCGGAGCAGTTGACGCTCGCCGGCCAGTTGCTCGCCGAGTACCCGGACCTGTACATGCAGACCCACATCAGCGAGAACCTGCGGGAAATCGAATGGGTCAAGGAGCTGTTCCCGGAGCGCAAGGGCTACCTGGACGTGTATGACCATTACCAACTGCTGGGCGAGCGCTCGGTGTTCGCCCACGGCGTGCACCTGTGCGACGAGGAATGCGCGCGGCTGGCCGAGACCGGCTCGGCGGTGGCGTTCTGCCCGACGTCGAACTTCTTCCTCGGCAGCGGCCTGTTCAACCTGCCGATGGCCGAGAAGCACAAGCTCAATGTCGGGATCGGTACCGATGTCGGCGCCGGCACCAGCTTCTCGATCCTGCACACGCTGAACGAAGCGTACAAGGTGATGCAGTTGCAGGGCGCGCGGTTGAGCCCGTTCAAGTCGCTGTACCTGGCGACCCTCGGCGGCGCCCGGGCACTGCGCCTGGAAGAACGGATCGGCGACCTGCGGCCAGGCAGCGATGCCGACTTCCTGATGCTCGACTACCACGCCACGCCGCTGCTGAGCTACCGCCTGCAACAGGCTCGCGACATCGCCGAGAAGCTGTTCGTATTGATGACCCTGGGAGATGACCGCACGGTGCTGCAGACCTATGCGGCGGGAAGACTGGTGCACCAGCGCTGATCGCCGGCAGGGCCTTCACTCCCCTCCTGCAGGAGCCGGGCTTGCCCCCGAAGAGGCCCTTGAGGCCGCCAAAAGCTTCGCGGGCAAGCCACGCTCCTACAAGATACGCAATCGCGTCAAATTGAAAATCAGAGTTTGGCTGGCGACCGCTTGGTCTGCAGCAGATGCGAAAACACCGCATGCAGATCATCCGAGGCACTCTCGTCGTCGAGATTGAGCTTGCTGTCGATATGGTCCATGTGGTGCATCATCAGCTCCACCGCCTGCGCCGCATCCCGGGCCTCGATGGCATCGATCAGTTGCGTGTGCTCGTCATAGGAACAATGCGAACGGTTGCCGCTTTCATACTGGGCAATGATCAGCGAAGTCTGCGACACCAGGCTGCGCTGGAAGCTGATCAGCGGAGCATTCATCGCCGCCTCCGCCAGCTTCAGGTGGAACTCGCCGGACAAGCGAATGCCCGCCCCTCGATCGCCACGGGAAAAGCTCTCGCGCTCTTCGCGAACCATCTGCCGCAACTCGGCCAACTGCTCGGCCGTCGCATGCTGCACCGCCAGTTCGGTAATCGCCTTTTCCACCATGCGCCGGGCGAAGAACACCTGGCGGGCCTCCTCGACGCTCGGGCTGGCCACCACCGCGCCGCGGTTGGGCCGCAGCAGCACCACGCCTTCATGGGCCAGGCGCGACAGGGCACGACGAATGATGGTCCGGCTGACCCCGAAAATCTCCCCCAGCGCCTCTTCGCTCAGTTTGGTGCCGGGCGCCAGGCGCTGTTCGAGGATCGCCTCGAAGATATGCGCATAGACGATATCGTCCTGGGTCACGCTGCGGCCGGCCTTGCCTGCTCGCGGTTGTTTCTTGAGGGGCTGCAACTGTTCGTTCATGGGCACTCGAGTCGGAAACGGGCAGTGGGCTGTCATTCGCCACAATGGATCGCTGACAAGTATCGCGTAAAATCATGGCATATTGTACACAACCTGAAGCACCAACACGACTGTACGGCTGTTTGCGGTCACGGCTGTACTGCAATAAACCGTTACCTTTGCGTTTAGGCTGCAAGTGCCATCAACGCCCCGTTTTATCCGTACAAGGAAAGCCCCATGACCGATCTCACTCACGCGCGATTGCGCCCGCTGGCCGACACTTCGCCCTCCGCGGTGGTCGCCGGCTTCATCGCGATGATGACCGGCTACACCAGCTCGCTGGTGCTGATGTTCCAGGCCGGCCAGGCCGCCGGCCTGAGCGCCGGGCAGATTTCCTCGTGGATCTGGGCCCTGTCGATCGGCATGGCGGCCTGCAGCATCGGGCTGTCCTTGCGCTACCGCACGCCGGTCACCGTCGCCTGGTCGACACCCGGTGCGGCCCTGCTGATCACCAGCCTGGCGGGCGTCACCTATGGCGAAGCGATCGGCGCCTATGTCACCTGTGCCGTGCTGGTCACGATCTGCGGCCTGACCGGCAGCTTCGAACGCCTGGTCAAGCGCCTGCCCTCCTCACTGGCCGCGGCGCTGCTGGCGGGCATCCTGTTCAAGATCGGCAGCGAAATCTTCGTTGCCGCCCAACACCGCACCGGGCTGGTCCTGGGCATGTTCTTCACCTACCTGCTGGCCAAGCGCCTGTCGCCACGCTACGCGGTGCTCGCCGCCCTGCTGGTCGGTACCGCCCTGTCCGGGCTGCTGGGCCTGCTCGACTTCAGCGGTTTCCAGCTGGAAGTGGCAACGCCGGTATGGACCACGCCCTCGTTCTCGCTGGCGGCGACCATCAGCATCGGCATCCCGCTGTTCGTGGTGGCCATGACCTCGCAGAACATGCCCGGCATCGCCGTGCTGCGCGCCGACGGCTACGATGTGCCCGCCTCGCCGCTGATCAGCGTGACCGGCATCGCCTCGCTGCTGCTGGCGCCGTTCGGCTCCCACGGCATCAACCTGGCCGCCATCAGCGCGGCGATCTGCACCGGTCCACACGCCCATGAGGACAAGAGCAAGCGCTACACCGCGGCGGTCTGGTGCGGCATCTTCTACGGCATCGCCGGCATCTTCGGGGCCACCCTGGCGGCGCTGTTCGCCGCGCTGCCCAAGGAACTGGTGCTGTCGATTGCCGCCCTGGCACTGTTCGGTTCGATCATCAACGGCCTGAGCATCGCCATGAACGAGCCGAAAGAACGCGAGGCGGCGCTGATCACCTTCATGGTCACCGCCTCGGGCCTCACCCTGTTCTCGGTGGGCTCGGCCTTCTGGGGCATCGTCGCCGGCGTGCTGACGCTGCTGATCCTCAACTGGCGCAAGGCCTGACAGCAAGGGCACGCCGGTCCGCCCTCGACACCACACCTGTAGGAGCAGGGCTTGCCCGCGAAGGGGTCCTTGAGGCCGCTAAAAGCTTCGCGGGCAAGCCCCGTTCCTACAAAAATTGCAGACAACTCCTACTAAGTGCGGAAGTGCCCGACCATCCCCTTCAGTTCCATCCCCAACTGCGCCAGCTCGATGCTGGACGCCGCATTGCCCTGCATCGCCACCGCCGACTGATCGGCACTGGCGCGAATGCTGGTCACGCTGCGATTGATCTCTTCGGCCACCGAGCTCTGCTGTTCGGCGGCCGCGGCGATCTGCTGGTTCATCTGCTGGATCAATGACACCGCCGAGGCGATGCTGCCCAGCGCGCTCTCGGTCTGCAACGCATCGCTGACCGCCAGTTTGACCAGATCGCCACTGCTGCGGATCTGCTCCACCGATGACTGCGCCGCCGCACGCAAGGCACTGACCAGCCGCTCGATTTCCTCGGTGGACTGCTGCGTACGCTTGGCCAGGGCCCGCACCTCATCCGCCACCACGGCAAACCCCCGCCCCTGTTCACCGGCGCGGGCGGCCTCGATGGCAGCGTTGAGCGCCAGCAGGTTGGTCTGCTCGGCAACGCTCTTGATCACGCCGAGCACGGTGCCGATGTTCTGGATTTCCGCGCTGAGGCTTTCGATGCTCGCGCTGGCCGAGTTGGCCGAGTCCGCCAGTTGCTCGATGCGCTGCATGCTCTGGCGCACCACCTGCTGGCCGCTTTCGACCTTGTCGTCGGCGGTCTGCGCGGCCAGGGCCGCTTCCTCGGCGTTGCGCGCGACATCGTGGACAGTGGCGGTCATCTGGTTCATCGCCGTCGCCACCTGTTCGGTCTCCTCCTTCTGGGTACTGACTTCCAGATTGGTCTGCTCGGTGACCGCCGACAGCGAATGCGCCGAGTTCGCCAACTGCTCGATCCCGGTCTGCAGGCCACTGACGATACCACTCAGGCCGGCCGCCATCTGTTGCATCGCCTGCATCAGCTGACCGATCTCGTCACGGCGCCGCACCTCGATCGTCGCACTCAGGTCACCGGCGGCGATCTGCCGGGCCACCCGGATCACGCTGCGCAACGGCGCGACGATCAGGCGGGTGATCACCAGCGCGGCCACCAGACCGACCAGCAAGGCCAGCGCCGAGGACGCGATGATCAACAGCGAGTTCTTCTTCAGCTCGGCCTGCATCGACTGGTCTTCGGCGGCATAGGCCTGGTTGACCCGTTCGACCACATGGGTCGCGCGCTCATGCAGTTGCTGGTAGACCTTCTTTTCCTGCTCCAGCAGGTCGGTGTATTCGGTGAGCTTGTCGTTGAAACTGGCGATATGGCCACCAACCTCGTTGAGCACCGTCTGGTAGCCGGCATCCTTGACCGCACTCTTGAGTTGCTCGACACCGGCCAGGGCCTGCTCCGCCTGCTCGATCCTGCCCTGGTTCTGGTTGTCCTCATCGCCCTTGCGGCTCTGGTCGAGACGCACCCGGGCCTCGTTCATCGCCTGCAGCATCAGTTGCGAGACATGGCTGACCTGGTTGGCCTGTTCAAGAAATTCATTGCCATCCTGCCCCTGGGACTGCTTGAGGGTGTAACTGCCATCATCGGCCAGCCCGGCCTGCAGCACATCCAGGTTATTGGCCACGCTGGAGACCGACCAACTGGCCATTTCCAATGCGAGGTCCTTGGCCTGGGTCAGCCCGACGAACTCGTCGAACGCCTTGCGATAGGCCGCCAGGGCCTGCTCGACATCGCCCATGACCGCGACGTTGGCGGCGGACTGCGCCTTGAGTGCCTGGGACTGTGCCACCAGGCCATCCAGGCCCTCACGCAGGGCATCCACCGTCTTGGGGTTCGAGTGCAGGGCATAGTCCTGCTCGAGCAAACGCACATTGAGCAGGCTGCTGTTGAGCGCGGACATCTGCTTGAGCCCGTCGAAGCGCAGGCTGACAGCCTGCAAGGACCAGACACCGATTGCCGCCACTACCCCGGTCAGCAGCAATACGAGGGTAAAACCGATACCCATCTTCTTCGCCATACCGAGGTTGGCGAAATGTCCTTGCACGGCAGAAATCATGGGGCGTAATCTCCGGTCGAATGCTGAAGGCGCAAGCCATTCAATATTCGTGCAGATTCGCAACCACGACCAGTGAAATACAAGCCTCTGGCGCCGGAATAATGGCCAAAAGCTACATCTGCGTCGTTTTCAGAATCGTCGAGGTCGATCCGGCATCACCCAGCAAACGGAAGAATTTTCGCGCCCGGGCATCCATCGCATAGGCCACGTTGATCCGCAGCCAACCGGCGGAAGTCGCCCGCGGCGTGAAAGCCGAATCCTGGGCCAGCAGCACCCCGAGCTGACGGGCACCGGCCTGGACCTGCGCCGGATTGTAGCGCCGGCTGCGGGCCCAGACGAACATGCCGGCGGAGGGCTCGCTGAACACTTCCCAGCCGCTTTCCTCGAGCATGTCCAGGGTCGCGGCCATCTCCGTGCCCAGGCGCTGGCGCAGGCGCTGGACCAGCTTGCGGTAGGCGCCATTGGCCAGCAGCGTGGCAACCACGCATTCGGTAAACCGCGAAGCGCCCAGGCTGGTGATCATCTTCACTTCGACCAGACGCTGGATGAGCCCGGAATGGGCGCGGATGAAGCCGACCTTCAAGGAACTGCTCAGGGTCTTCGAGAAGCCGCCGAGGTAGATCACCCGTTGCCCGGAATCCAGGGCCGCCAGTTGCACCCCCGGCCCCGCCTGCAGGTCGCTGCAGACAGCGTCCTCGACGATCAGGAAGTCCTCCGCCTGCGCCAGTTGCAACAATTGCGTGGCCACCGGCAGGGTCAGGCTGCTGCCCGTGGGGTTATGGCAAAGGCTGTTGATGAACAGGCACTTGGGCCGGTGCGTGCGCAGCAGTGCGCGCAATGCGTCGATATCGGGCCCCGACCGGGTGCGTGGCACTTCCAGCAGCTCGATGCCCTGCAGCGCCAGGAGCCGGTAGAGGTTGCCGTAGCCCGGCGTTTCAACCATCACGCAATCACCCGGCTTGAGCAGCGTGCGCACCAGCAGGTCGAGACCCTGGGTGACCCCCAGGGTGGTCAGCACCTCGCCATCCACCGAATGGATGCCCTTCTGGGTCAGCCGCTTGTGCAGTTGCTGGCGCAAGGCAGGCAGCCCCAGCGGCGTACTGTAGTGGAACAGGCCCTGCATCTGCGTACGACTGACCTCACGCACGGCATAGCCGATATCGTCACTCTCGCGCCAGCCCTGAGGAATCCAGCCGCAGCCGAGTTTCAACTCGCCCAGCGGATGCTCGCTGAAGCTCCCCCACTTGGTCTCCAGCCCCTCGTACCATTCCGGCTCGCTGGAAGCCCGGGACGTGCCAAGCGTTTCCGCAACGATGAACACCGAACCGTTGCGTGACGCCAGTACCCCCTGGGTCACCAGGCGTTCGTAGGCCTCGCTGACATTGGCCTGGCTGAGGGAATTTTCCTTGGCCAACTGTCGCACCGATGGCAGGCGGGTGCCCGGACAGGCCCTGCTCCGGCGGATCCATTCGACGATGGCGTTGACGATTTGCTGCACGACAGGCACCAGGGCCTGCCGATCAATTTCCAGATCCATTGTATGTGACGCTCCAACGCACGGTTATTTCCCGTCAAACAGTTAACCATACAAAGCCATCACCTCCGCTTGCACAAAAAGCCTCTCCATAGATCGCCACACACCACGTAAATCGCGGTCTGCAGCATCTCACCTGCATGAAGGAAAGAATGCTCCGACAGCACCCGCAACCTCGCCGGACATAAAAAAACCCGCATGTGCGGGTTATTTTTACTCTGGAACTACAACCATCGACGAACGATGCAGCCGGTCAAATGGCCGTCGCACCTCCATCCACCGCCAGGGAGTGGCCGGTGGTGAAGGCCGCGCCGTCGCTGCACAGGTAGAGCACGGCGCTGGCGATCTCCTCGACCTTGCCGATCCGCCCCACCGGATGCATGGCCGCGGCGAACTCGGCTTTCTTCGGGTCGGCCTCGTAGGCCCGGCGGAACATGTCGGTGTCGATCACCGCCGGGCACACGGCGTTGACCCGGATACCGCGCTTGGCATATTCGATCGCCGCCGACTTGGTCAGGCCGATCACCGCGTGCTTGGAGGCGGCATAGATGCTCATCTTCGGCGCCGCGCCCAGGCCGGCCACCGACGCCGTATTGACGATGGCGCCACCGCCCTGGGCCTGCATCAGCGGCAACTGGTACTTCATGCACAGCCAGACGCCCTTGACGTTGACGCCCATGATCGCGTCGAACTCGTCCAGGGTACCATCGGCGAGCTTGCCCTTCTCGATCTCGATCCCGGCATTGTTGAAGGCATAGTCGACCCGGCCGTAGGTAGCGACCGCCTGCTCCATCAGCTTGCGAACCTCGGCTTCCCGGGTGACGTCGCAACGTAGGAAAGTCGCCTCGCCGCCCGCAGCCCGAATCGACTCGACGGTGCCTTCGCCGCCCGCCGCATCCAGGTCGGATACCACCACCTTCAGCCCTTCGGCCGCGAAAGCCTGGGCGGTCGCCCGGCCGATTCCGGCAGCGCCGCCAGTCACCAGGGCCACCTGGCCGGAAAACGTCATGCTCATGGTTCTTGTCCTCGCAGAGTGCGTGAGTGATCGTTCGGGCTGAGTCTAGCCAGAGGCCGGCATCACGGGGCAGCACTATCAGAAGGCCGGTTATCGCCTCATGCACCAGGGTGATAAGTTATGGTGATAACGGTCCGCAGACCACCATCAACCAAGTGGATCGTCCCCTATTCGCCCGACCGGCAAGACTTGCCCTGGCGGCGATCAGGGTCTATCTACAAGGCTTCATTGATCTCATCGAGTACCTGCCATGACCACCCAGAACAATCGCCAATTCCTGCTGGCCAAACGTCCGGTCGGTGCCGCGACCCGTGACACCTTTACCTACCAGGAAGTGCCCGTGGGCGAACCGGGGGCCAACCAGATCCTGGTCAGGAACGAATACCTGTCCCTGGACCCGGCCATGCGCGGCTGGATGAACGAGGGCAAGTCCTACATCCCGCCGGTGGGCCTGGGCGAAGTGATGCGGGCGCTGGGCGTCGGCCAGGTGATCGCCTCGAACCACCCGGGCTTCGCGGTCGGCGACTACGTCAACGGTGCCTTGGGCGTGCAGGACTATTTCCTCGGCGAGCCGCGCGGTTTCTACAAGGTCGATCCGAAACTGGCGCCGCTACCGCGCTACCTGTCAGCACTGGGCATGACCGGCATGACCGCCTACTTCGCGCTGCTGGAGGTCGGTGCGCCGAAAGCCGGTGAAACCGTGGTGATCTCCGGTGCCGCCGGAGCGGTGGGCAGCATTGCCGGGCAGATCGCCAAGCTCAAGGGCTGCCGGGTGGTCGGGATTGCCGGAGGGGCCGAGAAGTGCCGCTTCCTGGTCGACGAACTGGGCTTTGACGGCACCATCGACTACAAGAGCGAGGACGTCGGCGCCGGGCTGAAACGCGAATGCCCCAAGGGCGTCGATGTATATTTCGACAACGTCGGCGGCGACATCCTCGATGCCGTGCTGACGCGCCTGAACCTCAAGGCCCGTGTGGTGATTTGCGGCGCGATCAGCCAGTACAACAACAAGGAAGCGGTCAAGGGCCCGGCCAACTACCTGGCACTGCTGGTCAACCGCGCACGCATGGAGGGCTTCGTGGTGATGGACTACGCCGCGCAGTTCGCCGCCGCCGGGCAGGAAATGGCGGGATGGATGGCCAAGGGACAACTCAAGAGCAAAGAGGATATCGTCGAGGGGCTGGAAACCTTCCCCGAAACGCTGGCGAAGCTGTTCAGCGGGGAGAACTTCGGCAAGCTGGTGCTGAAGGTGTCCTGAGCCTGCCCGCCAGGGTGCAGAGCACCTAGCCTGTAGGAGACGGGCTTGCCCGCGAAGCTTTTGGCACCGTTCGCGGGCAAGTCGGATCGCCGGCTCCTACAAAAACGCTGGGCTGTGTCGATCAGGCCAGCTCGGCGACCACTGCAGCCAGCGCCTGTGCAGGATCGGCTGCCTTGCTGATCGGCCGGCCGATCACCAGGTAATCGGAACCGGCATCCAGCGCCTCACGCGGTGTCAGGATACGACGCTGGTCATCCAGCGCACTGCCCGCCGGGCGAATTCCCGGCGTCACCAGTTGCAGGCCAGGGTGTGCACTCTTGAGTGCGGTGGCTTCCAGAGCCGAACACACCAGGCCATCCATCCCGGCCTTTTCTGCCAACGCGGCCAGGCGCAGCACCTGCTCCTGTGGCTCGATATCCAGGCCGATACCGGCCAGGTCCTCACGCTCCATGCTGGTCAGCACGGTCACACCGATCAGCAACGGCTTGGGCCCGCTGCGCTGCTCGAGTACCTCACGGCAGGCCGCCATCATGCGCAGGCCACCGGAGCAGTGCACGTTGACCATCCACACGCCCATCTCCGCCGCCGCCTTGACCGCCATGGCGGTGGTGTTGGGGATGTCGTGGAACTTGAGGTCCAGGAACACTTCGAAACCCTTGTCACGCAGGGTGCCGACGATCTCCGAGGCGCAACTGGTGAACAGCTCCTTGCCGACCTTGACCCGGCACAGTTTCGGGTCCAACTGATCGGCCAGTTTCAGGGCGGCGTCACGGGTGGGGTAATCCAGAGCGACGATGATGGGAGTCTGGCAGGCGGACATGGAGGGCTCTCAGGCAAGTCGAAATCGGCGCGCATTGTAGCGGAACCCGGCGACGATCGGGACCCGGTGATCGGCAAATGTGCCGGGTACGCGCCATAAATGCACGCACTTGCACCAATTAAAGTCGAAATTCGGGGCAACCTCGGCGAAATATCCTCGATACGACAGCCTTTTCGGCTTTACGACATGCTCCACCGCGCTGGCACGTCCGCTGCACTCGCCTGATCCGAGCGGTATCCAAACGGTTCAGGGAGAAACACATGAACACTCGACTCAAGCCCACGCTAGGCACGTTGCATCTATGGGGCATCGCGGTAGGCCTGGTGATTTCCGGCGAATACTTCGGCTGGAGCTATGGCTGGGGCGTGGCCGGCACGCTCGGATTCCTGGTGACGTCGCTGATGGTAGCCGCGATGTATACCTGCTTCATCTTCAGTTTCACCGAGCTGACCACCGCGATTCCCCATGCCGGCGGGCCGTTCGCCTACAGCAGGCGGGCATTTGGCGAAAAAGGCGGGCTGATCGCCGGCCTGGCGACCCTGATCGAGTTCGTCTTCGCCCCGCCCGCCATCGCCCTGGCCATCGGCGCCTACCTGAACGTGCAATTCCCGGCACTCGACCCCAGGCACGCCGCCGTCGGCGCCTATATCGTGTTCATGGGCCTGAACATCCTCGGAGTGAAGCTGGCCGCCACCTTCGAACTGGTGGTCTGCATCCTCGCGGTGGCCGAGCTGCTGGTGTTCATGGGCGTGGTCGCCCCGGCCTTCAGCTTCAGCCATTTCGCCCTGAACGGCTGGGCCGGCGCGGACAGCTTCGGCGCCCCGGCGATTGCCGGGATCTTCGCGGCCATTCCCTTCGCCATCTGGTTCTTCCTGGCGATCGAAGGTGCGGCCATGGCCGCCGAGGAAGCCAAGGATCCAAAACGGACCATTCCCAAGGCCTACATCAGCGGCATCCTGACCCTGGTGCTGCTGGCCCTGGGCGTGATGTTCTTCGCTGGCGGCGTCGGCGACTGGCGCACCCTGTCGAACATCAACGACCCGTTGCCCCAGGCCATGAAAGCCGTGGTCGGCGACAGCTCCGGCTGGCTGCACATGCTGGTCTGGATCGGCCTGTTCGGCCTGGTGGCGAGCTTCCATGGGATCATTCTCGGGTACTCGCGGCAGTTCTTCGCCTTGGCCCGCGCCGGCTACCTGCCGGCGTCGCTGGCGAAACTGTCGCGCTTCCAGACCCCGCACCGTGCCATCATCGCCGGCGGCCTGGTCGGCATCGCCGCCATCTACAGCGACGGCCTGATCAACCTGGGTGGGCTGACCCTGACCGCGGCGATGATCACCATGGCGGTGTTCGGCGCCATCGTCATGTACATCATGAGCATGCTCAGCCTGTTCCGCCTGCGCCGGACCGAGCCATTGCTGGAACGCAGCTTTCGCGCACCGGGCTACCCTGTCGTGCCCGCCATCGCGTTGTGCCTGGCGGTGATCTGCCTGGTGGCCATGGCCTGGTTCAACGCCCTGATCGGCCTGATCTTCGTCGGGTTCATGGGCGCCGGCTTCGTCTACTTCCTGCTCACCGGGCAACTGCGCGCCGCCGCGCCGGCGGATGGGATGCTGACCGGGCTGTGAGCATCATCGGGGCATAACGGGTTTACAATTGAACCACTGAGAAATCGCTTCACTCAAAGTGGCAAGGGCCGCCATGCCATACGAACCGTTCGTGAGGGAGCGGCCCATCGAGGAGAACCCTATGCCCTGGTATGCCTGGTTGATCATCGTGGTCGCGGTCGGCTCCATCGTTGGTGGCCTGATGATGCTGCGTGACACCGCCAACAAGGTGGAATTGACGGACGAGCAGCGCCGACGCGTCCAGGAACGCAATGCCGAGGCGGATGCCAAGGACGCGCGGGACCGCTGACAGCGGCGCCTGAACAATATTGAACACTTCAACAAAAAACTATGGCAATTCACCTCCAAGTCGCAGTTATCATTGACTGCAGATTTGGAGGCTCCGCCATGCGTTACTCGCAAGACCACAAGGCCCAGACCCACGAGCGCATCATCAAGGAAGCGGCAGCCCGTTTTCGCCGCGACGGCATCGGTGCCACCGGTCTGCAGCCGCTGATGAAAGCCCTGGGGCTCACCCATGGCGGCTTCTACGCGCACTTCAAGTCAAAGGATGAGCTGGTCGAAAAGGCCTTGCAGGAAGCGGCCGCCGAACTGGATGTGCATTGCGACATGCTGTTCAGCCAGGACAAGCCCCTGCAGTCGTTCATCGACAGCTACCTCTCAGAGTGGCACCTGACCACCCCCGAACACGGTTGCCCCATCCCGACCATGTGCTCGGAGCTGGGCCAGCGTGGCGAACCCAGCCCGACGACCGACACGGTGATCGAATCGCGCCTCAAGCAGGTGGAGACGGCGCTGGGTTCAGGGCCGGACGCAGAAGAGCAAAGCATCGTCATGCTGGCGACCCTGGTGGGCGCGCTGGTGATGTCACGTAGTGCCGAGGATCCGGAACTGGCGAAGAAGATCCTGGAAGTGACCAAGGCGCACCTTAAGGATCAGGTCGAGTAAGTCCGCAAGCTCTTTCCATCAGGACAGGAGACCGGTCCTCGGACCGGCCTCCAGGCGGCGTCAGTTGATATCCAGTTGGTCGCGATTCCTGTCGAGAATCGCCTTGCCGATCCCCTTCACCTCAAGCAGTTCATCCACCGAAGAGAACGGCCCGTTCGCCTCCCGATGGGCAACGATGGCCTTGGCCTTGGCTTCGCCGATACCGGCCAGCTCACGCTGGATGGTTTCGGCATCGGCGGTGTTGAGGTTGATCTTGCCGGCCTTGGCCGCGGAAGCGGCCTGGCTGGGCACCGGGGTCTGCTGCTGAACCGTCGGCGCGGCGCTGACGGTACCGCTGGCGCCGAGCAGAAGGGTTAACAGCAGGGAAGGAATAACGCCTGTACGCATAAATGACACTCCATGGCATCGTAGGGGAAAAGCAGCTTTTCCGAAGCTGCCTTTCAAACCTAGGTGACTTAGGTTCTGTATGAAAACCTTTGAAACCCCATCGCGGCCCCT
>NZ_AQOH01000352.1 GCF_000364705.1 Pseudomonas fuscovaginae SE-1
CTTCCGACCAAACCATATTCCACCGCTTCTTCGGAGGTTAGCCAAAAATCCCTGTCCGTGTCTCTTTCTATCTTGCTTAACGAATGGCCTGTGGCTTCAGAAAAAATTCTGTTTAACCGCTCTTTCATCCAGGAAATTTCTTTTGCATAAATGCTGATATCAAGCACGCTCCCCTGAAACCCACCCGACGGCTGATGTAATAAAAATCGAGTATTGGGCAGCGCATAGCGATTTTCCTTTTCAGCGGCCACATAGATCAACGCCCCCGCGCTCGCAACCCAACCAGAACCGATGGTGATTACTTTCGGCCTGATAAATCTGATTGCGTCAAAAATCATATCGCCAGACTCGACATGACCACCAGGAGAACTAATAAACACTTTAATTGGGTCATCCCCCCGATGGGCAAGGGCATGCAGCTGTTGAACCACCTCCTTGGCCAAAATATGATTGATCTCTCCAGTCACAAAAATTTTTCGGGCATCAGCAATATCATCCAAAAGCCTACCCCGTATCGAACCATATACTTCTTCGACCTCACCACTCATGCTTCCCCTCATATCACCGCCTACACCATCATGAATAAAGTTAATTAAAATTCAGATCCTCAATCATCCGTTCAAACTCCTGATCACTCACACCATCAAGCTTTACGTCGACACCGATAGACTGTAAAAATAAAACATACTCGGACAACAAATTGCTTCCATTTACGGCATCATAAAGACGAAGTGAACATACCGAAAAATCGTATGACTGATACACCATATGGAATACGCACGCCAATTTCACCAATCGCGGTCCAACGCGCCAAAAATCAAGATCAGTGAAGCTTCTAAAATAAAAGGCATCGGACCACAACCATTGATTCATTCCATTGATAGGACTACCGTCAACCTTCACTCCGAAAGGAGAACGTGTTCCATACCCCGTAAAGCAATGAAATGTAAAACCTTGGTCACTCAAGAATTTATCGACATCCCGAAAAAGGGGTTGCTTTTTATACTTCTCGACGAA
>NZ_AQOH01000353.1 GCF_000364705.1 Pseudomonas fuscovaginae SE-1
GCAACCTCAGCGTGAACTCCAAATATATTGGCCAAATTATTTTCCCCACCAGCCAACACTTCAAGCTCATAACCTTGAACATCCAAGACAAGAAAATCAAAGCTTGCCTCATGAAAAAAGTCATCTAATCTTTCGCTCTTCACTGTCTCAGTACGCACTATGCGATAGAAAAACTCCATCGCAGAATATTTAGACAGCAGTTCAACATTCGGCTCTAGCAAGGAAGAACAGGAAGGCAACTTGCAGATATTCATCTGCTGATGATCACCATTACCTAACGCAACATTATGAATGACGGCCCCAGTCGCCAGCAACTGCTCATTGGTACTGCAATCGGGGTCAACCGCTATGACATGACACTGTTTGCACAATGACATTTCTTGATAAACTGCAACTTGTCCCGGAACGACCCTGGCTCCGACATCGAGCACCCTGATTTTATCGCCAGACAAATCAAACGGAAAACTCATGTTTCAGCCCTCATAAAAGCAGACCACACTCACAATTTGAGTGCAGCCTGCCTCGGTCAGGTTAATTCGTAACAGCTAGAACCACCTTCCCATTCATACCATTGAGACTGAATATTTTCTCCACATCAATTTCTTTGCTTATAACACACCTCCTATTTGATTTTTTTCAGAGATTGTGCCGCGCACCTTCAGATATAAACATGCACTATCGAGCCGTCAACAAATCTAGATAATTTT
>NZ_AQOH01000354.1 GCF_000364705.1 Pseudomonas fuscovaginae SE-1
AAAAAACCTACAAACAATTAATTCATGTAGGCTGTTTCTTATAAATTCCTGCACCTCATTACTCTGTTCACTTAAGAGAATAGAGGGCCAAAGATGGCGTAAGCTGTTGTCGTAAGGCTTGTTGGAGGTGAAAGTCCTCCGCACACCCGACAAGAGGAAGTGTTAGCCAGAGACAAGGATGTCGTGGGCGACTGCGAATCTAGGCTGTGTATGAAATTGTTTTAAACGCAGGTTAGGCAAGGCAAAAGCCGGCGAGGAAGCGCAGTTGACTGGTTGTCAATGAGCATTCCGAGCCGGCTTTTAACGCCGCATAACCTAGTTTCAAGCGATTTCATACATAGCCTAAGGAAGCTCAAGGCAAAGCTGGCCTGACGAACAGGAAGCGGATGGATCGCCTGATCCAGGTCGTCCGGCTCACCACCACAGCCCGAACATAGCCTGTCACGGCGCTGCGCGCCATGCTTGGCGCATCATAAGAAAAATGCCCGTATCTTGCGATACGGGCATTTTCTTTAACCAACCGATCGCCAGGTTTTCACTCAGCCTGCAAAAGGTGGCTTTCTAACACTTTCTACAAAAACAGGCCCGATCAGTAAGCCTTGCCGGTCTTGTAGAAATGCTCAAAGCAGAAGTTGGTCGCTTCGATGTAGCCTTCAGCACCACCGCAGTCAAAACGCTTGCCCTTGAACTTGTAGGCGATTACGCAACCGTCCTGCGCCTGTTTCATCAGGGCATCGGTGATCTGGATCTCGCCACCCTTGCCCGGCTCGGTCTGCTCGATCAGGTTGAAGATGTCCGGGGTCATGATGTAGCGACCGATGATCGCCAGGTTCGATGGAGCGTCTTCCGGCTTCGGCTTCTCGACCATGTTGCGGACGCGGTACAGGTCGTCACCGATCAGGTCGCCAGCGATCACACCGTACTTGCTGGTTTCCTGTGGGTCGACTTCCATGATCGCCACGATAGTGCAGCGATACTGCTTGTACAGCTTGACCATCTGCTTGAGCACGCCATCACCTTCCAGGTTGACGCACAGGTCGTCCGCCAGCACCACGGCGAACGGCTCGTCGCCGATCAGCGGACGGCCGGTCAGGATGGCGTGGCCCAGGCCTTTCATCTCGGTCTGGCGAGTGTAGGAGAACGAGCACTCGTCCAGCAGGCGGCGGATGCCGACCAGGTATTTTTCCTTGTCGGTGCCCTTGATCTGGTTTTCCAACTCATAACTGATGTCGAAGTGGTCTTCCAGCGCGCGCTTGCCGCGGCCGGTGACGATCGAGATCTCGTTCAGGCCAGCGTCCAGCGCTTCTTCGACGCCGTACTGGATCAGTGGCTTGTTCACCACCGGCAGCATTTCTTTGGGCATGGCTTTAGTCGCTGGCAGGAAGCGAGTACCGTAACCGGCTGCTGGGAACAAGCATTTCTTGATCATATGAGTCCTTAAAAAGGGCGGTGTGTACGAGTTTCGGCGCAGTCTAATCAGGCGGCGGTCACCTTACAATGCCCCGCTGATAGCATACTGACCTCAACATAGAGAAAAACTGTGGCAGATAGTTCCAAGGCATCGACAAATAGTCTGACGCCCAGTATCCGAGGCGGTTGCCGAATGTCCCCTGCCCCATCTTCAAAGCCTTGATTATAGCCGCTGATAGCGGTTCGCACCGGGTTCTGCGCTATCATTGTGCTATTTCCCCAACCAGTGAGACGGATCGATGTCGGCAGTGAAGAAAGTGAACGGTTACCTGATTACCCAGGCCACCGATGGCCAATGGTGGGTGGCCGGTGTCGACGGCGAACAGATCGCCGGGCCGTTCGCCAGCGAAGCCCTGGCCAGTGAAGTGGCCTCGGTGTTCGAGGACACCCCCGCCCCGACGGCCAAGCGCCGCGAAAAATAAAGGCTGAACGACATGAAGCGTTTACTGGCACTGCTCGCGGTACTGGCCCTGGCGGGATGCGCAACGGCCTCCAGAACCTACCTGAACAACGGCCAGCAAGGCCTGGAAATCGACTGCTCCGGCGAGGCGATGTCCTGGGCCAAGTGCTACGAAAAGGCCGATGACTCCTGCGCCGGTACCGGCTACACCATCGTCGGCACCGATGGTACACCGCAACCGAAGGAAAGCGACAAGACCCTGGGCGTGGACGTCGGCAATTTCAAAAGCCGCACCGTGATCGTGATCTGCAAGTGACCCGGATGCCCAGGCCGGCCTCAAGGCTGGCCTGAAATACAACGGGTCGCCGCATCGAGGACGGCGCTGGAGCGCAACGGGTTGTTCGACATGCTTTCATAGAGCCGGATGCTGCTGCCGCCGGAACGTTCCTCGATATCGAGCAGCGCCGCCGGCGAACTCGACAGACGATCGCGCACCACCATCCGGATCCCGCTCTTGTGCGGGGTCAGCAACGAGGGGCCGCGGCTCTTGTTCAGAATCGTATCGACGCAACTGGCATATTCATTGGGCTTCTTGCCCGAAATCACATTCAGCGTCGGCGGTGTCTGCTGGATTTCCGAAACACTTGCACACCCGCCCAACGCCAGCACCGCTGCGACCCAAGCGCCCCACTTCATGAAAAACCCTCCAATAAAGACGCTCCGACAGCATCAACACGGTTTTTCTCCGTTGTGCAGAGGAATTTAATCCAACTTTTATGGCGACAAGCCAGTGTCATCCGTCAGACTTGTCACCCTGCCCGGCCCATCAATCCATCGCAGCGGTAAAATCTGGCTGCGCCACATGCTATCTTTTTGATTTTGTAGAAAAAGCCTTCTGGAGGCGGTCATGAAATTCATCCACCAGCGCGAGCACCTCAACGAAGACGACATCGTCGTGATCGAATGCTCCCAGACCTGCAACATCCGCCTGATGAGCGACGCCAACTTCCGCAGCTTCAAGAACGGCGGTCGCCACACCTACCACGGGGGCGCCTTCGACACCTTTCCGGCGCGGATCACCGTACCCAGCACCGGTTTCTGGAACATCACCCTCGACACCGTGGTGACCAAGCGCGCCATCAGCGTCACCCGCAAGCCGAACCTGAAGCATTCGATCCGCATCATCCGTCGCTCCGCCTCGAAGCTGCGCTGAAGCCTCCCCCTTTCCTTTTAATGAGTGGAATGACCGTGACTACCAAATACGTCATCAAGTACACCCTCAACGGCGAACGCCGTTTCGAGTTCGCCCAGCTGGAGAACGGCACCGAGGCCGAGGCCCGCGCCGCACTGGAAGCCGTGCATGGCAAGAACGATGTGATTGCCGACGTGAAAGTCAGCAAGGCGCTGTAAGCGCAGACCGTGGGCAGCGCATGAACCTCGATCTGTTTGCCGACGAAGAACCGCGGCAGCCCCAACGCCACGAGCAAATCGGCGAGCAATCCTGGGTTCTGCGCGGTTTTGCCCTGCCCCGGGTCGAGCACCTGCTCCCCGCCTTGCGCCAGGTTCTGCGCCAGGCGCCCTTTCGCCAGATGGTCACCCCGGGTGGTTTCACCATGTCCGCCGGCCTGAGCAGCTGCGGTGACTGGGGCTGGACCAGTGACCATGACGGCTATCGCTACAGCGCTGTCGACCCGCACAGCGGCCAGCCCTGGCCAGCCATGCCCACGATGATCCGGCAACTGGCGGTGGACGCGGCACGGACCGCGGGTTTCGAGGGTTTCACGCCCGACGCCTGCCTCATCAACCGTTATGTACCGGGGGCGAAGATGTCCCTGCACCAGGACCGCAACGAACGCGACCTCAGCGCTCCGGTGGTCTCGGTCTCGCTGGGACTGCCGGCGATGTTCCTGTTCGGCGGCCACCAGCGGGCCGACCGGAGCCAGCGCATCCCGCTGCTGCATGGCGATGTGGTGGTCTGGGGCGGCGTCGATCGCCTGCGCTTTCACGGCATCCTGCCGATCAAGGACGGTCACCACCCCGTACTGGGCGCGCAGCGCATCAATTTCACCCTGCGCCGCGCCGGCCTTAACGGTTGACGTCCCCCCGTCCGCGCACTTGCCCGGGTGCTCGCGCGGACATCGGCCAGCGTAGGCTGCCCAGCGAATCGATGGCGGCGGCCATGCTGACCGCCGAATAGATCCGCCAGCACACCGAAGCGTTTCACCACGCGGTGCAAGCTCCGCTGAACATCGACTTCTTCTGCCACCAACCGCTGATCTCGCTGGTCGGCACCCTGCCGTTCAGTCCACTCGCCTTGACCATGAAATCGCTATATATTTCGATATATAGCGATTCACCTCAGCCGGCACCGCACATTTCTTATAACAAGCGACGCCCGCCCCTCGAACGGAGCTGCTTCATGATCACTCGTGCCTCACGCCTTGCCCCGACCTGCTTCGCCGCTCTGCTCGGCGTTTTCGCCTTCGCCTCGGCCCAGGGCGCCGAAGTCCAGGTGGCCGTCGCCGCCAACTTCACCGCGCCGATCCAGGCCATCGCCAGCGAGTTCGAGAAAGACACCGGGCACAAGCTGATCGCCGCCTATGGCGCCACCGGCCAGTTCTATACCCAGATCAAGAACGGCGCGCCATTCGAAGTGTTCCTCGCCGCCGACGACACCACCCCGGCCAAGCTGGAGAAGGCAGGCGATATCGTGGCTGGCTCGCGCTTCACCTACGCCGTGGGCACCCTGGCCCTGTGGTCGGCCAAGGACGGTTACGTCGACGCCAAGGGCCAGGTGCTCAAGGACAACCAGTACCAGCACCTGTCCATCGCCGATCCGAAAGCCGCGCCCTACGGCCTGGCCGCCACCCAGGTACTGGCCAAGCTGGGCCTGACCGACAAGGTCAAGGACAAGCTGGTCACCGGCCAGAACATCACCCAGGCCTACCAGTTCATCTCCACCGGCAATGCCGAGGTGGGCTTCGTCGCCCTGTCGCAGATCTACAAGGACGGCAAGGTCACCCGCGGTTCGGCATGGATCGTCCCGGCCGACATGCATGAGGCGATCAAGCAGGACGCGGTGATCCTCAACAAGGGCAAGGACAATGCCGCCGCCAAGGCCCTGGTGGAGTACCTGAAAGGCCCGAAAGCCGCAGCCATCATCCACGCCTACGGCTACGCCCTGTAAATGCCGCTCGACAGTACCGACTTCGCCGCGATCTGGCTGACGCTGAAACTGGCCTCGCTGACCACGGCGATCCTGTTGCTGGTCGGTACACCGATCGCCTGGTGGCTGGCCCGCACCCACTCCTGGTTGCGCGTACCGATCGGCGCCGTGGTGGCCCTGCCGCTGGTGCTGCCGCCGACAGTGATCGGCTTCTACCTGCTGCTGGCCTTCGGGCCCCAGGGCTTCATCGGGCAGTTCACCCAGGCCATCGGCCTGGGTACCCTGACCTTCAGCTTCACCGGGCTGGTCATCGGCTCGGTGATCTACTCGATGCCGTTCGTGGTGCAACCTTTACAGAACGCCTTCAGCGCCATTGGCACCCGTCCGCTGGAAGTGGCCGCGACCCTGCGCGCCAATCCCTGGGACACCTTCTTCAGCGTGATCCTGCCCCTGGCGCGACCCGGCTTCATCAGCGCCGCGATCCTCGGTTTCGCCCACACCGTCGGCGAGTTCGGCGTGGTGCTGATGATCGGCGGCAACATCCCGGACAAGACCCGCGTGGTTTCGGTCCAGATCTACGACCACGTCGAGGCCATGGAATACCTCCAGGCCCACTGGCTGGCCAGCGCCATGCTGGTGTTCTCCTTCCTCGTCCTGCTGGCGCTGTATTCGGGCAGACAAACCAAGATGGGCTGGAGCTGAGCCATGACCGCCTCGATACAGGCCCGCCTGCAACTGAGCTACCCGGGCTTCGCCCTGGATCTGGACCTGCACCTGCCGGGGCGCGGCGTGACCGCCCTGTTCGGCCACTCCGGCTCGGGCAAGACCACTTGCCTGCGCTGCATCGCCGGCCTGGAAAAGGCCCCGCAGGCCTTCATCCAGGTCAACGACGAAGTCTGGCAGGACAGCCGCCGCCAACTCTTCGTGCCACCGCACAAGCGTGCCCTGGGCTATGTGTTCCAGGAAGCCAGCCTGTTCCCGCACCTGTCGGTACGGGCGAACCTGGAGTTCGGCCTGCGCCGTATCCCGCGCGCCCAACGCCGGGTCGACATGCTCCACGCCACCGAACTGCTGGGCATCAGCCATCTGCTGAAACGCCACCCGCAGCACCTCTCGGGGGGCGAACGCCAGCGCATCGGCATCGCCCGCGCGCTGCTCACCAGCCCCCGACTGCTGCTGATGGACGAACCCCTCGCCGCGCTCGACAGTCAGCGCAAGGGCGAGATCCTGCCGTACCTGGAACGGCTGCATGACGAGCTGGACATTCCGGTACTCTACGTCAGCCACTCCCAGGATGAAGTCGCCCGTCTGGCCGACCACATTGTCCTGCTCTCCGCCGGCAAGGCAGTGGCCAGCGGCCCGATCGGCGACACCCTGGCGCGACTCGACCTGCCCATGGCCCTGGGCAACGATGCTGGCGTGGTGATCGAAGGCCAGATCAGCGCCTACGATCCGCACTACCAACTCGTCACCCTGCAACTGCCAGGCAGTGCATCGAGCCTGCGTGTCGCCCACGCCCCGCTGGCCATCGGCACGCAACTGCGCTGCAAGGTCCAGGCACGGGACGTCAGCCTCAGCCTGCAAGCGGAAGAACACAGCAGCATTCTCAACCGCCTGCCGGTCACCGTCACCGGCGAAACCGCCGCGGACAACCAGGCCCATGTCCTGCTCAGGCTCGACGCCGACGGCTCCCCGCTACTGGCGCGGATCACCCGCTACTCCCGGGACCAACTGCAACTGCAGCCCGGCCAGCGTCTCTGGGCACAGATCAAGGCGGTGGCCGTACTGGCGTGATAAAAGGCACCTCCGGGCACGGCTGCGGTCAATCGCTCATACCGCCTGATTCGCCTTCAAGGACGCCGCCATGCCCGATGCTTCAGCGACCGTCGAACTGCCCGCCGAACTGCATTACGTCGACGACACTCAGCCGGGTATCCGCCGCAAGCGGTCGCGCGACCGCTTCGTCTACTTCGATGCCGACGGCGAGCGCATTCGCGACCGGGACGAAATCCGACGCCTCGATGCACTGGCCATCCCGCCGGCCTACACCGATGTGTGGATCTGTAGCGACCCGCAAGGTCACCTGCAAGCCACCGGCCGCGACGCCCGGGGCCGCAAGCAGTACCGTTATCACCCGCGCTGGCGGGAGATCCGCGACCAGGACAAGTACTCGCGACTGCAGGCCTTCGGCAAGGCGCTGCCCAGGTTGCGGCAACAGTTGCAGGCGACTCTGGCAACGCCGGGCTTCAACCGCGACAAGGTGATGGCCACGGTGATCAGCCTGCTCGACGCCACGCTGATCCGCATCGGCAACAGCCGCTACGCCCGGGAGAACCGCTCCTACGGCCTGACCACCCTGCGCAACCGCCATGTCGAGATCAACGGCAGCGCCATTGCCTTCCAGTTCCGCGGCAAGAGCGGCGTGGAACACCGGGTCACGGTCAGGGACCGACGCCTGGCCACGGTACTCAAGCGCTGCCTGGAACTGCCCGGCCAGCACCTGTTCCAGTACCTCGACGAGAACGGCGAACGCCACGTCGTCAGTTCCTCGGACGTCAACGCCTGCCTGCGCGAACTGACCGGTGCCGACTTCACCGCCAAGGATTTCCGCACCTGGGCCGGCAGCGCCATGGCCCTGACCGTCCTGCGCGAACTGGACTGGGAACCGCAAGCCGAGGCGAAAAGACAGATCGTCGAAATGGTCAAGAGCGTCGCCAGACAGTTGGGCAATACCCCGGCCGTGTGCCGCAAGTGCTATATCCATCCTAGCGTCCTCGAAGCCTTCGCTCTCGGCGAACTGGCAAAACTGCCCAAGCCGAGGTTGCGCAAGGGACTGCACCTGGAGGAAGTGGGCCTGGCGATGTTCCTTCAACGCCAGGCGTAAGGCCGCGACACCACTGGACCGCTGGCTCGCAGCGCACCGCGCTGCCAATCGCGACGGAGTACCCGATGACGGCAAAACCTGCGACAAGCGCTTTCGAGACCGTTGAAGGCCGGCGCCTGGCCGGCGCGAGCGCCGCCCAATGGCGCGAATGGGGGCCCTACCTCAGTGAACGCCAGTGGGGCACGGTCCGTGAGGACTACAGTGCCGACGGCGACGCCTGGGCCTATTTCCCCCATGACCATGCCCGCAGCCGGGCCTACCGCTGGGGCGAGGACGGCCTGGCCGGGTTCTCCGACAGATCCCAGCACTGGTGCCTGGGCCTGGCGCTGTGGAACGAGCGCGACCCCATTCTCAAGGAGCGGCTGTTCGGCCTGACCAACGCCGAAGGCAACCACGGCGAAGACGTCAAGGAAGTGTACTTCTACCTCGACGGTGTCCCCAGCCATGCGTACATGCGCATGCTCTACAAGTACCCGCAGGCCGCCTTTCCCTATCATGACCTGGTCACGGAAAACGCCCGGCGTGGTCTCGGCGATGCCGAATACGAGATCCTCGACACCGGGGTGTTCGAGGACGATCGCTATTTCGACGTCACGGTCGAATACGCCAAGCAAGCCCCGGACGATATCGTCATGCGGGTCAGCGTGCACAACCGTTTCCACCAGCCTGCCCGCCTGCGCGTGCTGCCGCAGGTCTGGGCGCGCAACGACTGGAGCTGGACCCCGCATGCCCGCAAACCGAGCCTGAGCCTGCAGGGCGAACGGGTCGATGCCCGGCACGCCGGCTGTGAGCCGATGCAGGCCAGCGCCTGGGGCGACGCAGCGTTCGAATGGCTGTTCTGCGAAAACGAGACCAACACCCGTCGTCTCCACGGCTCGCAGGCCGACGGGCCGTTCAAGGACGGCATCAACGATCACCTGGTCAGCGGTGCCGCCAGTATCCGCCAGGATGGCGGAACCCGGGTGGCAGCGCACTTCTGCCTGGAACTGCAGGGTGGCGAAACCCGGACCGTCCATCTGCGCTTCGCACCAGCGCAGGCACCACGGCTCAATGCCCGACACCTGTTCGCCACCCGCCGACAGGAGGCCGACGACTTCTACACCGCCCTGCAGGCTGGGCTTGACGATGCCGATGCCCGCCTCGTCCAGCGCCAGGCCCTGGCCGGCCTGCTGTGGTCAAAGCAGCTTTACTACTTCGATGTGAACCAGTGGCTCGACGGCGACCCGACGCAGCCACGGCCACCCG
>NZ_AQOH01000355.1 GCF_000364705.1 Pseudomonas fuscovaginae SE-1
GACGCGGCGCAACAGCCATTGGCGCCACCTGTCGAATTTCGACATCGTATCCATGCCCGACAAGTGGGAATACCCCTGGTACGCCTCCTGGGACCTGGGCCTGCAGGCCGTGGCGTTCACCCTGATCGACCCGGGCTTCGCCAAGCAGCAGTTGCTGCTACTGGTCAAGGATCGCTTCATGCACCCCAACGGCCAGTTGCCCGCCTACGAATGGCGTTTTGACGATGCCAACCCGCCGGTGCACGCCTGGGCCTGCTGGCAGGTCTACCAGCGGGAAAGACAACTGACCGGCAGTGGCGACCGGGACTTTCTCGAGCGGGTCTTCCACAAGCTGCTGCTGAACTTCTCCTGGTGGGTCAACCGCAAGGACGCCGAGGGCCGCAACCTGTTCCAGGGCGGCTTTCTCGGGCTGGACAACATCGCGCTGTTCAATCGCTCCGATGACCTGCCGCCCGGCTACACCCTCGATCAGGCCGACGGCACCGCCTGGGTGGCCGCCTATGCCCTGGACATGATGCGCATCGCCCTGGAACTGGCCCGACGCAACCCGGTATACGTCGACATCGCGGTGAAGTTCTTCGAGCACTTCCTCTACATCGCCGGGGCGATCAATCGGCTCGACGACAGCGCCGAAGGCCTTTGGGACCTCCGGGACGAATTCTTCTACGACGTGTTGCAGCACCCGGACGGGCGGAGCGAACCGGTGCGCCTGCGCTCGATCGTCGGCCTGCTGCCGCTGTTCGCCGTGCTGGTCCTGGAACAGCGCGAACACCAGGACCTGCCTGGCCTGCGCAACCGCCTGCTGGGTTTCATGCACCACCGTCCGGACCTCGCGGCCCTGGTATCGCGCTGGAACGAACCCGGCGACGGCAACCGCCTGCTGCTGGCGTTGCTGCGCGGCGAGCGCACCAAGAACCTGCTCAGGCGCATGCTCGACGAGGCCGAGTTTCTTTCCGACTTCGGCATCCGCTCGATGTCCCGGGCATTCGCCGGGCAGCCTCTGGCGATGCAGCTCGACGGCAGGAGCCTGAGCGCCCGCTACCAGCCGGCGGAGTCCGACTCGCGACTCTATGGCGGCAACTCCAACTGGCGCGGGCCGCTATGGATGCCGATCAACTTCCTGCTGATCGAGTCGCTGCGCGAGTTCCATCGCTACTACGACGACCATTTTTCGGTGGAGTACCCCAGCGGTTCCGGTTACCTGGCGTCACTGGAAGAAGTGGCCGACGGGCTGAGCCGGCGGCTGACGTCGCTGTTCCTGCTCGACGAGGACGGCCGCCGCCCGGCGATGGCGGCCTACCCGCAGTTACAGGCCGACCCGGCGAGCCGCGACCTGCTGCTGTTCCACGAGTACTTCCACGGCGACACCGGCCGCGGCCTCGGCGCCTCCCATCAGACCGGCTGGAGTGCGCTGGTGGCCCTGCTGCTGCAACCGCGTCGCTGACCGCCCCGGGTCAGCGCCGGGCCTTCCAGTCGCGCAGCCATTGCAGGCCGGCCGAGGTGTTGCCCCGCGGGCGATACTCGCAGCCGATCCAGCCCTGGTAGCCCAACTGGTCGATCAGTTCGAACAGCCAGGGGTAGTTCACTTCGCCCTGGTCCGGCTCATGTCGGTCCGGCACGCCGGCAATCTGGATATGGCCGATATGGGCCAGGTCACGCCGCAACGTGGTGGCCAGGTCGCCCTCGACGATCTGGCAGTGGTAGCAGTCGAACTGCACCAACAGGTTGGCCGCGCCGACCGCCTCGCGGATGGCATGGGCCTGATCCTGGCGATTGAGAAAGAAGCCCGGCATGTCCCGCGTGTTGATCGGTTCCAGCAGCACGGTGACACCGACCTTGGCCGCCTCGGTGGTGGCATGGGCGAGGTTTTCCAGGTACGTCGCCTGGTGGCGTTCGCGACTGGCTTCGTCAGGCAGCAGGCCGGCCATCACATGGACATGCCGGTTCCCCAGCCCACAGGCGTACTCCAGGGCCCTGGCGAAGCCTGCGCGAAATTCCCGCTCACGGCCGGGCAGGGAAACGATACCGCGCTCTCCCGCCGCCCAGTCACCCGGCGGCGCATTGAACATCACCTGGCGCAGGCCATGGTCGTCCAGGCGCTGCTTCAGCTCCTGTACCGGATAATCATAGGGAAACTGGTACTCCACCGCGTCGAAACCATCGGCGGCGGCGGCCTTGAAACGGTCCAGAAAGACGTGTTCCGGATAGAGCAGACTCAGGTTGGCGGCAAAGCGGGGCATGGAAACACTCAGTGTCCGTGGAGAAAGACGTAGCAATACACAAGGTTGGACGATCGGGCAATGCCGGGAGACCTGCGCGGGCGGTCAAATCCGCCCGGCCGAATCCGCTTTTCCTGCTGCGCCCGGCCACCCGCCCGGCCACCCTGTAGCGCCAGGACCCTCACGGAGAGACGGCCTCATGACCAATCGGCATACGATCGAAGTGCTGCTGCGCCCGGCCGTGGAGCTGTACACCGTCGCAGTCTGCGCCATCGCTATCGGGCTATGCCTGTTCGCCCCCTGGATGCTTGGCCTGACGCCACTGTTCGGGGTACTGGCTGCTCTCGCCTGTCTGCCGCTGGGCTGGCTGCGTCTGCGCCAGGCACTGGTGGTGCTGCGCTTTCGCCGCAATATCCGGCGCCTGCCGCGCTACGTGATCACCAGCCGCCGCATTCCGGTCAGCCCCCAGCGGCTGTTCGTCGGTGCGGGTTTCAAATGGGAGCAGCGGCATACCCAACGCCTGATGCAGACCTACCGTCCGGAGTTCCGTCGCTATGTCGAGCCATCACCACTGTTCCAGCAGGCTCGACAACTGGAACGACGCCTTGAGCAGGCCCGCTTTCCCTTGAACCTGATTCCCCGCCTCAGCGCCTGGGACAGCCCGTTCAACCCGCTACGGCCACTGCCACCGGCAGGCGGCTCGCCGCGCCTGCACGGCGTGGAACCCGATGAAGTCGAGGTGTCGCTGCCGCTCGGCGAGCGCGTCGGCCACAGCCTGGTGCTGGGCACCACCCGGGTCGGCAAGACCCGCCTGGCCGAGCTGTTCATCACCCAGGACATTCGGCGGGTCAAGTCAATCGATGGGCGCACGGAGTTCGAGCCGGTGATCGTCTTCGACCCCAAGGGCGATGCCGACCTGCTCAAGCGCATGTACGTGGAGGCGCGCCGCGCCGGGCGCGAAAAGGAATTCCATGTGTTTCACCTCGGCTGGCCGGATGTCTCCGCCCGCTACAACGCCGTCGGCCGTTTCGGGCGGATCTCCGAGGTCGCCAGCCGGATTTCCGGGCAACTCTCCGGCGAGGGCGGCAGCGCCGCGTTCCGCGAGTTCGCCTGGCGCTTCGTCAACATCATCGCCCGGGCCCTGGTGGAACTGGGCAGCCGCCCGGACTACCTGAAGATCCAGCAGCATGTGATCAATATCGACGCCCTGTTCATCGACTACAGCCATCATTACTTCGCCCGTCATGACCCCGATGCCTGGGAACTGATCGCCGGCCTCGAAGGCAAGCTCAACGACAGGACCACGCCGCACAACATGCGCGGCCGCCAGCCACGGGTGACGGCCATCGACCAGTATCTGTCGCGTACCCGCGTCGCCGACCCGGTAATGGATGGCCTGCGTTCGGCCGTACGCTACGACAAGACCTACTTCGACAAGATCGTCGCCTCGCTGCTGCCGCTGCTGGAAAAACTCACCACCGGGCCCATGGCCGAACTGATCTCCCCCGACTACGGCTCCCTCGACGATCCACGGCCGATCTTCGACTGGATGCAGGTGATCCGCAAACGGGCGGTGGTGTATGTCGGGCTCGATGCCCTGTCCGACCCCGAAGTCGCCGCGGCAGTGGGCAACTCGATGTTCGCCGACCTGGTCTCGGTGGCCGGGCATATCTACAAGTTCGGAGTCGATGACGGCCTGCCCCCGGTCGATCGCGAACAGAAGATCCCGATCAACCTGCACGCCGACGAATTCAACGAGCTGATGGGCGAGGAATTCATCCCAATGATCAACAAGGGCGGCGGCGCCGGCATCCAGGTCACCGCCTACACTCAGACTCTCAGCGACATCGAGGCACGTATCGGCAACCGTGCCAAGGCCGGCCAGGTGGTCGGCAACTTCAACAACCTGTTCATGCTGCGAGTACGCGAGACCGCCACGGCTGAACTGCTGACCCGCCAACTGCCCAAGGTCGACGTCTACTCGACCACCCTGGTCAGCGGCGCCACCGACAGCTCGGATGCGTCGGGCGGTACCGACTTCACCAGCAACACTCAGGATCGGATCAGTTCCACTTCCGTCCCGCTGATCGAACCGGCCCACGTCGTCAGCCTGCCCAAGGGCCAGGCCTTCGCCCTGATCGAAGGGGCCAACCTCTGGAAGGTGCGCATGCCCCTGCCCGCGCCCGATCCGGACGAATGCATGCCCAGGGACCTGCAGACCCTGGCCGCCAACATGCGCAAGCGCTACGTCGATGGCGGTGGTGCATGGTGGAGCGCCTCGGCAGCACCCGGCTCGTCCTGAGCGATGTCGCAAAGTCCTGCTCCCACTCTACGACGTACAGCCGGCACATCCCCCTGCGACAGCAGTTGATCCAGCCCGTTCAGGCATCGCTCAGCAGGCTGGCCTTCTCCTGCTGGCCGTGCTGACGGGCTGTCACCAGCCCGATAAAAGAAATCGCCAACGCCAGGACGATGGTCGAGGTCACTTCCGTTCGGTGCTCGGGCGTCGCCATCATCACCCCCAGCGCCGCGCAGATGAAGGCGATCACCAGGTAGGTCAGCCACGGGAACAGCCACATGTGGAAGGCCAGCTCGACGTTCTGCCGCTGCAGGCGTCGACGCATGCGCAACTGCGAGATAGCGATCACCAGGTACACCAGCAGCGCGATTGCACCGGAACTGGCCAGCAGGAAATCGAACAGGCCGGCCGGAGCGAAGTAGCTGAACAGGGTCACGCCGGCGCCGAGCACACTGCTGGCGATCACCGCCGCACGCGGCACGCCGGCCGACGAGGTGCGCTTGAGGGGCTGGGGTGCATCACCGCGCTTGCCCAGCGAGAACAGCATGCGCGAGGCGATATAGATCGATGAGTTCATGCAGCTTGCCACGGCGATCAGCACCACCGCATCCACCATGAACTTGGCGTGGGGAATGTTCATCAGTTCCAGTGCCCGCTGGTAGGAGCCCACCGTCGTCAGTTGCGGGTCGTTCCAGGGCACCACGGAGATGACCACGAAGATCGACAGCAGATAGAACACGCCGATCCGCCAGATCACCGAACGGGTCGCCTTGGCGATGTTGCGTGACGGGTCGTTGGACTCGGCCGCGGCGATGGTCACCGCCTCGGTACCGATGAAACTGAACATGATGGTGATGAACGCACCGACCACCGCCGACAGGCCGTTGGGGGCAAAGCCGCCGTGTTCCGCCATGAGCCGGCTCAGGCCGCTGGCCTCGCGCTCGGGAATCCAGCCCATCAGCACGGCGAAACCGACGCCGATGAAACCGATGATCGCCACGACCTTGGCCATGGCGAACCAGAACTCGAACTCACCGTACTTGGACACGCTGAACAGGTTGGTCACCACCAGCAGCACGATCGACAGCAGAGCGAACAGCCAGGCATCGACGCCCGGGAACCACTGGTTCAGCACATGCCCGGCGGCCAGGGCCTCGATCGGGATCACCAGCACCCAGAACCACCAGTAGAGCCAGCCGATGGTGAAGCCGGCCCAGCGGCCGATGGCCTGGTCGGCGTAGGTGGAGAAGGAACCGGTGTCGGGGTTGGCGACGGCCATCTCGCCGAGCATGCGCATCACCAGCACGACGAGTAGCCCGGAAAACAGATAGGCCAGCAATACAGCAGGACCGGCCGCGGCAATGGCATGCCCCGAACCGACGAACAGGCCTGCGCCGATAATCCCGGCGATAGACAGCATCGTGACATGACGCGGCTTGAAGCCCTGCGCCAATTGACCGTTGGAATCCTTGGAGTTCGGGCTATACATTGTTTTTTATTCCCTGGTGTCCGGCGTTGGTTCGGCGAAACCAGCGTTTCGCCCTTCGCCTTTTTTCGAAAGCGGCGCACCTCACACGCTTGCGAACATCACAAATCAGTTGCCGCGGCACACCTCACAACGAAGCGGCATGCCACTTTACGGACTTTGGCTGGCCGGCAAATGTCCTGAGCACGTCGCTCACCGCACTGATCTCGACATGCCCAGCCCCTTGGATACCCGCTGTTTTTCGCTGCCGAACCCACACGGTTCCAGCGAAAAAACGCCCTATGGCCGGGATATTCAGGTATTTATCGACGAAACCGCCTGAAAAATAATGCCGGCGTTCTCACACCGAAAACCTCGAAGCGTGGGAAGGCACCGGTATGGCGGTCATCGGTTGGTATAGGCTGGCGCTCACAGGTGCCCCTGGAGTTCAGGGTGGCGTTGTCGATGACAAAGCGGTACTTCATTGAGCATGCGCTCGTCGGCATCGTTGATCTCAATGGCGCGGATCAGCTCGATGTCGGCGGTAATCCCGTGCTCGACACAGAAATCCAGCATTTGCTGGGTCTCGGGAATACCGCCGATCATCGAAGCGGCAATGGCGCGACGCTTCATGATCATGTTGAACACGTTGGGCGATGGGTGCGCCGTTGATGGCCGGCATCATCGCCAGCCAGCCCCTGCTGGCGGGAATTGCCCTGCCCCTGGTGGTCATGGGTTATGCCCGGTGGCTGTGAAACGGGTGAGGCTGCCACCGGCAGCGGGACAACTTGCAAGATCGTACAAGAGCAGTCGGACGCCCTTTTGCTAGCCTGATGATTCCTATTCAAGAGAGGATTCGTCATGTCCCACTCCCAGCCTGATGCCCACCTGCACGCCGTGAACCTGGCCCACAAGGCCTCGCTTGTCGACCAGCAGTGGAGCCCGAGGGTAGTCGCCGAAATGAACGACTACCAGTTCAAGGTGGTGCGTATCGAAGGCGAATTCATCTGGCATTCCCACCCGGAAACCGATGAGGCCTTCATGGTCATCGACGGCGTGCTGCGCATCGACCTGCCCCATGGCAGCGTATTCGTCAACCCGGGCGAGCTGTACGTGGTGCCGCGCGGGGTGGAGCATCGGACGGCGGCCGAGGGCGAGGCGCGGCTGATGATCATCGAGCCGCGCGGCGTTGTGAACACCGGCCATGAAGGCGGCGAGTTCACCGCGCCCAACGACCTCTGGATCTGAATCCTCGCGACCCGGGCCGTGCCCCTCACCGACGCCAGGGATACACCCAGGCGAGGCCGGCCAGGGTTCTCGCCAGCAGGTACCAGCAGCCAGGGATGAACAACCGCAAGAGCACCGCCACTCCCAGGCAGAACAGCCAGGACGAGGCGAAACCAATGATTATCGGCCAGCCCGCGGCCGCCGAAAACCGCGGCAAAAAATGTTACGACAATGGACACAGTTGGTGCACACTCGCCCCGCCTTGAAGCAGCCTGCACATATTCAACGGTAATTCCCCAATGGAAATGTGCAATTCGCACATAAAAAAATGTAACACCTGCCCGCTTTTCCTGCCTTTCCCGGGCCGCTGAAAGTGGGCCTGGTTATTGCTCATGCCCCGGCATCGAAAGCCAACCTTTCATTGCAGCGTTTTTCGGTTCGGAGAAAAGCACATGAGTTCCACCGGCGAATTCCCTCTGAGTGAAGCCCCCTCCCATGCCCGCAAGGGACTGCTGTCCATTTCCATGGTGCTGTTCAGTTTCACCTTCTTCACCGGCACCATGTTCGCCGGCGGCAAACTGGGCATGGCCTTCGATTTCGTCGACATGCTCTGGGTCGCGGCCATCGGCAATAGCCTGCTGGCGCTGTACGCCGCGGTGCTGGCCTTCATCGCCTCGCGCAGTGGCCTCAATACCGTGCTGATGGGCCGCTTCTGCTTCGGCGAGGCCGGCAGCCGCCTGTCCGACTTCATTCTCGGTTTTGCCGAACTGGGCTGGTACGCCTGGGGCACCGCGACCGTCGCCATCGTGCTGGTGAAAATGCTCGGGCTGGCGAGTGGCCTGACCATCCCGTTGATGATCCTGTTCGGCCTGGGCTTCAGTCTCACCGCGATCATCGGCTACAAGGGCCTGGACGTGCTGTCGCGGGTTTCGGTACCGCTGATGTTCGTGCTGCTGGTGATCTCGATGGTCATCGCCACCCGCAAGATCGGTGGTCTGCCGGGCCTGGCCGCCGTCATCCCGCATGAGGCCATGAGTTTTTCCGCCGCGGTGACCATGGTCTTCGGCACCTTCGCCAGCGGCGCCACCCAGGCCACCAACTGGACGCGGCTGGCGCGCAGTGGGCGGGTCGCGGTGATCGCCAGCGTGATCAGTTTCCTGGTCGGCAACGGCCTGATGATCGTCGCCGGCGCCTGGTGCGCGCTCGTCTACCAGCAGGCCGACATCGTCGAAGTGATGATGCTGCAGGGCCTGTCGTTCGCCGCCGTGGTCATGCTCTGCCTGAACCTGTGGACCATTCAGGGCCCGACCATCTACAACGTCTCTGCGGCGGCCTGCCACCTGCTGCGCAGCGAGCGTCGGCGCAGCATGACCCTGGCCGCCGCCGGCGTCGGCATCCTGCTGGCCATCGGCGGCATGTATGAAATGCTCATTCCGTTCCTGGTGCTGCTCGGCTCGATCATCCCGCCGATCGGCGGCGTGATCATGGCCGACTTCTGGTATCGCCATCGTGGCAAGTATCCGCAACTGGCGAGCGTCCAACTGCCGCGCTACAACTTCAACGGGCTGGCGGCCTATGCCGTCGGTGCGTTGCTGGCATACTGCTCGCCGTGGGTTGCACCACTGGTGGGTATCGCCGCCTCGGCGATCTGCTACATCGGCCTGGTCGAACTGCGCGGCCGAGGTGGCGCCCTTGATCCGATGCAAGGTGGTCAATGAGTCTGACGGTCGAGGAAATCCTCAAGCTGCCCGGGCTTGAGGAACTACGCGTGCGGGCGGGTGCCGCGCACCTGCAACGCAGCGTGCGCTGGTCCTATGTGGCCGAAAACGAAGGCATCGCCGAGTGGGTGATGGGCGGCGAACTGGTGTTCGTCACCGGCATCAACCACAGTCGCGAGGAAGGCAACCTGTTGAGTCTGGTCGAGGACGGAGTCGCCGTCGGCATCGCCGGGCTGGTGATCCTCACCGGCGAGGCGTTCATCCAGCGCATTCCCCAGGCCGTGATCGCGCGCGCCGAACAACTCGGCCTGCCACTGATCGAGCAGCCCTACCTGCTGAAGATGGTCGTGGTCACTCACGCCATCGGTACGGCGCTGGCCCACATGGCCCAGACCAGGCGTTCGCGACAGGACATCCTCGGCCAGTTGCTGACCGGCGACTACCCGAGCCTGGCCATTGCCCGCCAGCGTGCCAGCCATGCGCAGTTGCCGCTGGAAGGCCCACGACGCCTGCTGGCCCTGCGGCTGTCGGCGGTCAACCTGCTGTTCGAGCGCCATGCCCCCGAGCAGGCGGAACAGCGGCTGCAGAAAACCCGCCAAGCGCTGCTGGATCACCTGGAGGCCTGGTGCCGCCAGCAGGGCGACCCATTGCCGGTGATCCTGCAGGGCGACCTGTTCGTGCTCCTGCTCGCCGAACACGACAGCCTGCCCCTGGTCCTGACCCGGCTGTACCACAGCGCCAGCGGGCTGATCGGCGAGCTGAGCCTGTTCATGGGCCTGGCCAGCCGCGTCGAGGACTGCGGGCACTACCGCCAGGCCCTGAGCGAGGCCCGCCAGGCACTGGATGTCGCCGAAAGCCTGCGCCCGGCCAGCGGCCTGTGCGACTTCAGCGAGCTGGGGGTACTGCGCCTGCTGCAAGGCATCGGCGACCGCTCGCTGATCGACGATTTCGTCAGGCAGACCCTCGGCCCGCTGATCGACACCGGACGCAAGCAGCCGCTGACCCTGCTCAGCACCCTCGACGCCCTGCTCCAGGAAAACGCCAACACCTTCAAGGCGGCCAGCCGCCTGAAGATCCACCGCAACACGCTGGCCCAACGCATCCAGCGCATCGAACAACAAAGCGGGCAATCACTGGACGACCCGCTGTTTCGCATGAATGCCGCCGTGGCCCTGCTGGCCTGGCGCATGACTCAAACCTGTAAGGAGCCTGCATGAACATCATCAATGCCCGCCTGCGCGGCAAGACCGGCCTCTATCGCATCGAACTCGACGGCGCGCGCATCGGCGCCATCGTCGCCCAGCCCGGTGTCGCCCAGGCACAAGCCACGGACCTGGACGCCGCACAGAACCTGGTCACCGCGCCCTTCATCGAGCCGCACATCCACCTCGACGCCACGCTGACCGCCGGCGAGCCGAGCTGGAACATGAGCGGCACGCTGTTCGAAGGCATCGAGCGCTGGGCCGAGCGCAAGGCTCTGGTGACCCACGAGGACACCAAGACCCGCGCCCGCAAGACCATCGACATGCTGGTCGACCACGGCATCCAGCACGTGCGCACCCATGTCGACGTCACCGACCCGACCCTGGCAGCGCTCAAGGCCATGGTCGAGGTCCGCGAGGAAACCCGCCACCTGATCGACCTGCAGATCGTCGCCTTCCCCCAGGAAGGCATCGAGTCGTACAAGAACGGTCGTGAGTTGATGACCGAAGCGGTGGCCCTGGGCGCCGACGTGGTCGGCGGCATTCCGCACTTCGAGAACACCCGCGACCAGGGCGTGTCCTCGGTGAAGTTCCTGATGGACCTGGCCGAGCGCACGGGCTGCCTGGTCGATGTGCATTGCGACGAGACCGACGACCCGCACTCGCGCTTCCTCGAAGTGCTGGCCGAAGAGGCACGGGTGCGCGAGATGGGCGCCCGGGTCACCGCCAGCCACACCGTCGCGATGGGCTCCTACGACAACGCCTACTGCTCCAAGCTGTTTCGCCTGCTCAAACTGTCCGGGATCAACTTCGTCTCCTGCCCGACCGAGAGTATCCACCTGCAGGGGCGTTTCGACACCTTTCCCAAGCGTCGCGGCGTCACCCGCGTGGCCGAACTGGACCGGGCCGGCCTGAATGTCTGCTTCGGCCAGGACTCGATCGTCGACCCGTGGTACCCGCTGGGCAACGGCAACATCCTGCGGGTGCTCGAAGCCGGCCTGCACATCTGCCACATGCTCGGCTACCAGGACCTGACCCGCGCCCTGGACCTGATCACCGACAACAGCGCCCGCACCCTCAACCTCGGCGAGCGCTACGGCATCGAGACCGGGCGCCCGGCCAACCTGCTGATCCTGTCGGCGCCGGACGACTACGAGATGATCCGCCGCCAGGGCCAGGTCCTGGTGTCGATCCGCGCGGGCCAGGTGCTGCTCAAGCGCACGCCGGCGGTCGTGGAGCGGTTCTGAGGCCAGGCCTGCGCGTCATGCAGCGGGCAGCGACGCTCAGTCAAGCAGACGGCCAAGTACCCGGTGGCCGTCTGCGGTCACCTCGACCATGGCCGAAAGCATTACGCTGTCCGCACCATCGGTGGTGAGCAGGGTCCAGAAATCAGGCGGCGCGTATCGCACCCCGAACGCGCCGTCCTTGGCGATCACATAGACGTTCAGCACCTGCCCGACCTGCATGAGGTCGCCGCTCGGCGCTATCCCCTTGACCCCCTTGTAACCGAGCACCTGGGGCTTCTGTACCCGTATCGCCCCCATGCCGTAGCCTGCCAGCTCGTGAACGGCGACCATCCGATTGGCATCGAGCACTTCCTGGATACCCTCGCCGATACTGGCTACCCGCTCCCCGGCACGGACCCGGGAAATGCCGGCCTGCAACGCACTACGCGCCGCCGCCAGCAGCCGGCGCTGCTGTTCGGTGGCATTGGGCGTGGCGAAGGTCCAGGCCTGGGCGACATGGGCCCGTGACGAGGCGGCCACCAGTTCCACCTTGACCAGCGCCGCTTCCGGGAACGCCGTCTCGGTCGGCTGCGCATTGGCCACCTGGTTGTTCACCGAAACCGGCACGGCCGAGGGATAACCGTGATAACCCACCAGCATTGGCTGCCAGCCATTCTGCTTGAACTGCCCCAGCAGATACGCCTGGATAGCCATGCCATTACCTCCCTGGCGAATCATCGGCTTGACACCGAGCAACAGCTCGCTCGCCAAGGGCGCGAGCCGTCGCTCCTCTTCAAGAATGGTCCCGTCATCCAATTCGGCGATGCCCTGCCCGAAGGCACGATTGCCTGCCTCGTAGTGCTCAAGCGACGGTTGCGCTGCGAACACATTCAAACAACTGAACAACGACAGTAAACCCATGCGCTTCAACACCTGTGCAATCCACTCCGTTCGTTCCGTGAGGGGGCACGGTACCACGGCAGCGTCAGCCGTGCCCCCTGGAAGGTCAATTATTACCCGGATTATATTGACGAAAAATTAATACCCGGATATTAATATCCACTCACCCAGAGGAATGATCAAGTGTCCGACCTGCTTACAAAACCCGTCACGGCCTTCGCGGCCCATCGTCTATTGAGCGCGGGACCGTTGGTGGAAGTGGCGCTGGCCGTGAAGGCAGCCAACGAAAGCGATAGCACCCGCACGGTGCTGGTGTTCGACGACAGCACCGGCCGGGTCATCGACCTGGATCTGCGCGGCACCAAGGCCGATGTCATCGAACGCCTGTCGCAACCACCACGCCCTCCAGCCGGCCGCTACCGGCCACGTGCACAGGTGCCCACCGAACCTTCGGCGGATCGGTCCACGGAACCGAAAGGCCGTGGCCGGCCGAAGCTCGGTGTGGTAGCTCGCGAGGTGACCCTGCTGCCTCGACAATGGGAATGGCTGGCGGAGCAACCCGGTGGGGCTTCCGCCGTGCTGCGCCGCCTGGTCGACGACGCGCGCAAGAACGGCGGCTCACGCCAACAGCGCCGCACCGCCCAGGACACCGCCTACCAGTTCATGCTGGCCATCGCCGGCGACTTTCCCGACTACGAGGAAGCGACCCGGGCGCTGTTCGCCGATGATCGCGCGGGCCTGGAACAACGCCTCGCGGCCTGGCCCGAAGATATCCGCCAGCATGTGCTGCGCCTGGCTTTCGATCCCCAGAACAACGCCCGGTAAACCCTCCGATGACAGGCGTCACGATGAACAGTCCCAAGGCCGCATGCCATCTGGAACCGACCCGGGAAGCAGGCCGACGCTTCATTCAGCAAGGTCTTGCCGGTGAGGTGACGATGCTCAACCTGCTGCGCTTTCGCGAAGTCGCCGACTACCGCGACCACCTCGAACTGGCACCGGCAGTGGCGATCAGCGGTGCCGAAGCCTTCGAGCGTTATATCCGGCACACCCTGCCGCTGCTGCGCCAGAGCGGCGGCGAACTGCTCTATCTGGGCAACGCGCAAGCCTGGCTGATCGGCCCCGAGAGCGAACGCTGGGACCAGATAATGCTGGTGCGCCAGAGCAGTGTCGAAGCCTTTCTCGGCTTCGCCAGCCATGCCGGCTACCTCGAATGGCGGCATGCCGCGGCAGGTCACCCGGGGGGATCTGCTTCGTGGGTTGGGGATTGGTATAAAGCTGGGTCGGCTCGATGTAAATGAACCCTGACTTCATGCCGAAACTCCTTTTGGCTGGCCACTACCGATACAGGAAAGGTACGTATAGCCAAGGAACACTCTCTCGCGACTCCTGGCGTTGCAGCGCTTCGCCGCATGGGCCGGACGCTACAGAGCTCCGACCTGGTGAGGTGCCTGCATGGTATCCGCGGAACCACCCAGGGCCTTCAACAGCACGGGGTCACGCCCATAAATGTCCGGCGCATAGAGCAAGGCGCCATCGTGGTCGACCTGCACGGTCCAGTACGCCAGCAGGATCGGCACCGGGGCTGTCAGCCGGTACTCATGGGTGGTACCACTGGCCAGCAGATCATCGGTACGGGTTCGCTCGGTGCTGCTCAACAGCAGGTCGCGCAGATGCAACGGCTGTTCGACCCGCACACAGCCCGAGCTGAAGGCCCGCGGCCCCTTGGAGAACAGCGGCTGGCTGGGGGTGTCGTGCAGGTACACCGAGAACGGGTTGGGAAAACGCAGGACGATCTTGCCCAGCGGGTTGCGCGGGCCGGCACCCTGGCGCAGGAGGATGTTGCCCGGCCGCTCCCAGTCGACCTCGTTCGCCGCCAGAGGACGCCCTTCGCTGTCGAATACCTGCAGGTTCTGCTGAGCGAGGTAGGCCGCAGGGTCAGGGCGGATCGCCGGCAACTTGTCCTCGCGCAGGATGGTCGGCGGGATGGTCCAGGTCGGATTGAGGGTCAGGCGAGTAATGTGCGACTTGAGCAGTGGCGTCTGCCGGTCGGCGCGACCGACCTGCAGGCGGGTCTGCCACAGCGGTTCACCGCCACGGTAGAAACTCAATTGCGCCGCCGCGACGTTCACCAGCACGCCCTCGGGCTCCAGGTCCGGGGCCAGCCAGCGGAAACGTTCGAGGTTGAGACGCAACTGTTCACGGCGCAACGCCGGGCTGATGTTCAGCTCGACCAGCGTGCCCGGGCCGATCACCCCGTCGGCCTGCAGCGAATGCCGATACTGGAAGTGCTTGACCGCCTCGGCCAGCGCCTCGCCGTAGACCTTGTCGGTGTCGGAAGGCCGGTTCGGCAGATAGCCTTCGGCGAACAGCCGTCGAGCCAGCGCCGGCACCCGGGCATCCTCCATGCCGGGACGCAACAGCGGACCACCCTCGACCGCCGACCAATGTGGCAATGGCTGCTGGCGCTGCGCCGCATAGGCGTTGCGCAGGTTGCGGTACAGCTCGGCGTTGGGTCGGGCCTGATTGAAAGCCTGGGCCATGTCCTGCAAGCCGGTCGCGGCCAGCGTCAGCAGCTCGGCGTCAGGTTCGCCGATCGACGGCTGGGAGCGCCACAGCGGTTCGAAACGCGCCTGCGACAGACGCCCGTAACGCAGGTCGTGCAGGGCCTGCAGGTACTGCCGGCTGACCTGGATATCGCTGCACAGCGCATCACTCGTACCTGCGTCCCGGGGCAACGGATAACGCGCCGGGTCCAGTCCGTCGTCGGCCAACCGCGGCAGTTGGGCCTGCAACGCCGCCAGCCGCCCTTCGGCGGACCACAGCGGGGCATTCCCCTGCTGTTGGTAGAAGGCCTGCAAGCGCAGTTGCGTGGCCGCATCCATCTGCGCCGCCAGGCCCGGGCAGCTCGTCGACAACTGGGCCAGTGTCGCCTGCAACGGCGTGGGCGGATCGCCGAGCAGGTCGTCGGCCGTCGCGACCAGTGGTGCAACGAGCAGGCAAAGGCTCAAGTAACATGCGTGTTTTTTGAACAAGGGCTAGGCTCCCATCCACGGTCATCGCGCGGGCGGTCTACGGTTATGGCAGAGGCGAACACCCTCGAGACAGCCGGGATCGCACAACCCATGGGATGCATGAACCTGCACTGAAGGCGGAGACGCTCTCTACATGCTGACATCTTGCTATCGACTCTGCCTGATCATTCTGACCCTGGCCGTTCCCTGTGGTTCAGCCCTGGCCGCCAGCGCGGCGAAACCGACGCTGTACGGCAGCCTCGCCCACGCCGCGCCGGAACTCAACCCCCTGGTGCTCAAAAGCGCACTGAATGCCATGCAATGCGCGGTCGGTCGCGGCCACGAGCAATCCGAGCGTCTGGCGGTGATCGATTACTCGCAGCCCTCCACGGCCCGCCGCCTGTGGATCTTCGACCTGCGCAAGCGGACCCTGGTACTGCGCGACCTGGTCGCTCATGGACAGAAATCCGGGGAGAACTTCGCCACCCGCTTCTCCAACCGGGTCGGCAGCTATCAATCGAGCCTGGGCCTGTTCCGCACCCAGGAGAGCTACGAGGGCACCCACGGCTACTCGTTGCGCATGGACGGCCTGGAACCGGGCTTCAACGACCGTGCCCGCGACCGCGACATCGTGATCCACGCCGCCGACTACGTCAGCCCCCTGTGGAGCCGGCGCGAAGGCCGCATCGGCCGCAGCCAGGGCTGCCCAGCCGTACGCCCGCAGGTGGCCAAGCAGGTGGTCGACAAACTCAAGGATGGCCAGTTCATGTTCTCCTGGTACCCGGATCGACACTGGCTCAAGTCCTCGACCTACCTCAACTGCAAGCCACAGCAGATGGCCAGCGCCAAGGCCAGGGGCGTGGCGCGCTAGGACCGGCGCCATGCGCCCATCCTGAGTTCAACACCCTCACTGATGATCGTTCCCACGCTCTGCGTGGGAACGCAGCCCGTGACGCTCCGCGTCACCAGGACGGATGCGGAGTCTGAGAACGAACGACAGGGCCGGGTCCGGCTAGTATCGAATGATTGTTAGCCCTTCCGCCTCGACAGGCGTGTTGAAGTAGCTGGTAATCAGCTCGAACTCGGCATCGGTGGCCGCGAAGTCGTGCTCCCCCCTGGCGTTGCGTGCATGCAGGCGGGCCTTGCAGGTGGTGTCGTCGAGGTCGATGAAGTGCAGGCAGTGCCCTACTCCCGCCTGATCGGCGAGGCTGCTCAACCATTGACGGTCGGCGACGGTGTTGGCGGGGAAATCCAGTACCACCGACAGCCCCTTCGACAGTAGTCCGACTACCAACGGGCCGAGTACACCGCGAATACGCCGGGCACTGCGGACATAGTCCGCCACGGACTTGATCTCGTCCGGATACAGGGCCGCCAACCACGGGTCTTCGCTCAACAGCACAGCGTCATGTTCATCCGCCAGGCGTTTCGACAGCGTGGACTTGCCCGAGGCGATCTTGCCGCACATCAGGTGCAATATGGATTGACTCATAACGCTCGCGCCTCCTTGCGATCAGCGCCCGTCCCGCTCGGTAGCCTCATGCTGCCGCGCATGGCTGGCCCCCGCCAGGTAGAAGCAGCCACCGGCGATGATGAACCCGGCCAGCATGTAGAACATGAACTGTGGCGCCCACCAGGCCAGGGCGAAACCGCACAGCACCGGCCCCATCGCGCCGCCCAGGGAAGACAGGTTCTGCGCCCCGTAGTACATGCCCCGCAGGTGCGCCGGCGCGATTCGGTCGATGAACATGTACTCGGCCGGGAACACGATGATTTCGCCCAGGGTGAACACCGCCATCGCCAACGACCAGTGCAGCACCGTGCTCGACAGCGCAAAGCCCGTCACCCCCAGCAGGAACAGGGTGAAGCCGGCGGTCAGCCACAGGTTCAGGTGTTCATGGCTGATACGCTTGCCGATCAGGAACTGCAGGCTGATGACCACCACCGCGTTGACCGCCACCACCGCGCTGATGATGTGGTAGGTGAATTCCGGGCTGGTGGTGGTCACCAGGTACTGCGACAGGTACGCGGTGAACTGCCCGAACACCACGGCGCTCAGCACGCCACCCAGCGTGAAGCAGACCAGCCGCCTGTCCTTGAGCAGGATCCGCCCCACGCCGATGAAGGACACCGGCGCACTGGTGCGGTCGACCGGTGCCAGGTGCCGCTCGCCGAACTGGTAATACGCCAGGAACGCCACCGCCCCCAGCAACGCCGAGACCACGAACGGCAGCCGGACATCCAGGTGCGCCAACCCAGCGCCCACGAATGGCCCCACCGCATAGCCGATGTTGATCAGCGTATAACGCGCCGAGAACACCCCGGACTGCTCCGACTCCGCCAGCACACGGCCGAGGGTCGCCTTGACCACCACGTCGATCGCCGCGTAGGCGAAGTTGAACAGCACCAGGAAGAGGAAGAACAACCACAGCCGATGGGTGACGCACATGCCGATGAAACCGAGCATGAACAGCAGGGTAAAACCCAGGATCAGGCGAAAACTGGAACCGCGGTCCGTCAGGTAGCCGCTGTAGACACTGAGCAACGAACCGGCCACCAGGGCACAGCCGACCGTGATGCCGATCTCGCTGATCGCCAGAGAAAACTGGGTGGACAGGAAAATCACCAGGTACGGCAGCGTGATCGCCCGCCCCAGGGTCAGGACCAGCGTAGAAAACAGCAGCAGATTGACCGAAGCCGGATAACGCTTGAGTACCGCCAACATCCTTATTGTCTCCTGGCTGTTCGCCAATCAGGGCCACTCCCTGCAAGGCTCGATAAGGTCTTCTGAGGAAAGGTTTCCAGTATCACAGATACCGGACCGTCATGCTCCCTCCAGCTCCGCCGTACAGGGCATCCGCGCCAGAAGCTGGCAAGAAATACACACTATGAAATATAAAGTTTCAATTTTCCCGACCGATATTCCAGCGGTGCCCCTTCGACCGGGGTACGGCCCCTTTCATATCAACGGTTTGTCCCGGCGGAGATTGCCCGAATGCTTGCCCCCCTTAACAGGCTGTTGGAAAACATCAGTGTCCGAGCCAAGCTCACCCTGGGCTTTGCCGTGGTCATGCTGTTGACCCTGCTGATTGCCACCACCGGCTGGCTGGGCATCCAGGCCCTCGGGGATCGTAGCGACCGCATCCTCGACATTGCCAGGCTCAACGACCTGACCCGCGACGTGCGCAACGGCCGGCTGTTCTACAGCATCAACCCGGACGCCGAACATGCCGCCGCCGTGGTCAAGCTGCTCGACAGCCTGGACAACCACCTGGCCCACGACCGCTCGGTGTTCCACCCCCCGGCCAGCCAGCCCCTCCTCGAGACAGCGACCATGGTCGCCAAGAGCTATCGGGCACACTTCAATGATTTCAGCCAGGCGGTCCAGGCCCGGGATGCAACCCGCGCGGTCTTTGGCGGCCACGCCGACGAAGCCGTCGCCCGGCTGAAAAAACTCATGGCGATCGCCACCTCGCCCAGTGGCGATCAGGTCCAGATCGACAGCCTGGTGAAAGCGCAGACCGTGGTCCAGCAGGCGCGCTTCCAGTTGCGCGGCTACAGCTACAGCCTCAAGCCCGAACTGCAGAAACCGGCCAGAGAGGCGATCGATGACGCCATCACCTACATCAACACGCTCACCACCCGCCTCCCGGGCAGCATGGCCGGCGACGTGCAGGGCCTGCTACAGGCCATGACCCGCTACGGCGAAACCGTTGCGCTGTTCGCCAACGCCCAGGGCAAGGCCGATAGCGCCCAGGTGCAGCTCGATGGCGATATCAGGAACCTGCTCGCGGCCACCCAGCAACTGTCGCAGGACCAGGTCGACCAGCGTCGCGATGACGTCCTGGCCGCGCGCAACCTGCTCGGCGGTGCCCTGCTCGCCGCCCTGCTGCTCGGAGTGATCGCCGCCTGGACCATCACCCGGCTGATCGTCGGCCCGCTGATGGAAACCCTGCGCCGGGCCGAACAGGTCGCCAGTGGCAACCTGAGCGACGACTCGATGGTTTCGCGCCGTGACGAACTGGGCCTGCTGCAACTGAGCATGCAACGCATGACCGTCAACCTGCGCGAGCTGATCGGCGGCCTGCGCGACGGTGTGGTCCGTATTTCCGGGGCCGCCGAGCAGCTGTCGGCGGTCACCGAGCAGACCCGCAGCGGCGTCAACAACCAGAAACACGAGACCGACCAGGTCGCCACCGCCATGAACGAAATGGCCGCAACCGTGCAGGACGTCGCGCGCAACGCCGAGCAGGCCTCCAGCGCCGCCGTCAACGCCAGCCAGGCGGCCCGCGCCGGCGACGAGGTGCTGGCCCAGGCCATGGCGCAGATCGAGCGGCTGGCCGACGAAGTCGGCAACTCCACGGCGGCGATGAACGACCTCAAGCAGGAAAGCGACAGGATCGGCAGCGTGCTCGACGTCATCAAGTCGGTGGCGCAACAGACCAACCTGCTGGCGCTCAACGCCGCCATCGAGGCCGCCCGTGCCGGCGAGGCCGGTCGCGGCTTCGCCGTGGTCGCCGACGAAGTACGCAGCCTGGCGCAGCGCACCCAGAGTTCCACCGAGGAAATCGAGCAACTGATCACCGGCCTGCAGAGCGGCACCGACAAGGTCGCCCTCAGCCTGGAAAGCAGCCGTGCCCTGACCCACAGCAGCGTCGAATTGACCCGCCAGGCCGGCACATCGCTGCACGGCATCAGCGAGTCGGTGCAGGCCATCGAGTCGATGAACCACCAGATCGCCACGGCGGCCGAGCAACAGAGCGCGGTGGCCGAAGAGATCAACCGCAGCGTGATCAACGTCCGCGACATCTCCGAACAGACCTCGGCGGCCAGCGAGGAAACCGCCTCGTCGAGCGTCGAGCTGACCCGCCTGGGCAACCACCTGCAGATGCTGGTGGGCAAGTTCACCCTGTAGCCACAGGGGACGGACTAGCCACGAACGTGCATTCGGCCGCAGACTGCGTGGATCAACCCTCCACGCAAGGCGGCCGAGATGCACGACGATCCCTCACAGGCGCTGATCGACAGCTGGTCCGGCAACGCCCAGGCCTGGACCACGGCGGTTCGCGAGGGCCAGATACGCAGCCGCCGCGAGGTCACCAATGCGGCGATCATCGATGCCGTGCGGCCCTATCTGCCCGGCCGGGTGCTGGATGTCGGTTGTGGTGAAGGCTGGCTGTGCCGCGCTCTGACCGAACACGGTGGTCAGCTCACCGGTGTCGACGTGTCACCGCCGCTGCTGGAGTTGGCCGCACAGGCCGGTGCCGGCGAATTCCACTGCCGGTCCTATGCCGAGGTGATTGCCGAACCACAGCGGCTCGGCACGGACTTCGACGTGATCGCCTGCAACTTCTCCCTGCTCGACGAACAGACCGCCGACCTGCTGGCGGCCCTCGCCCACACGGCCCGCCCCGACGCCCACCTGATCATCCAGACACTTCATCCGCTGTGCGTGGAGCCACCCTATGCGGACGGCTGGCGGGTCGAGCATTTCAACGCGATGGGCGCCGGCGGCTGGCAACCGATGCCCTGGTTCTACCGCACCCTGAGCAGTTGGCTCGCCACCCTCGCCCCGGCCTGGCGCCTGGAATCCATCGAGGAGCCGCGCCTGCCCGAAGCGCCATTGCCAGCCTCATTGATCATCAAGGCCCAGCGCACCGCGCCCAACACGTAACAAGATTTTACAAGCACATCTCCATTTGGCTATGATCGGCGCTCCGGAGATGGCATTCCTCCGTACCCAACCGCTGTGCTGTCGCAGCTGATGATGCCTACAGACACCTGATCCCCACAGGTCTGTAGGTGCGCGCGTGCAGATTTCCTGTTGGTCAGGCCCCCTCGATTCCCGTGGCTGACCCTATGTCCAGATTTTCACGCCCCGAACAACTCGATCTCCTGCCCTACCTGGGCAAATGGCTGCTATTGGCCTGTGCCGTGGCCGTACTGGCCGGCAGCGCCTCGGCGTTTTTCCTGTTCTCACTGGACCATGCCACCCAATGGCGCGAAAGCCATCCTTGGGTGATCTGGCTACTGCCGCTGGCCGGACTGGCCGTCGGGCTGGTCTATCACTGGCTGGGCAAGCCGGTGGA
>NZ_AQOH01000356.1 GCF_000364705.1 Pseudomonas fuscovaginae SE-1
GAAATCCACGACCCCAGGAAGACCGTGCCACTGCGCATGGTCCCGCTGGTGCTGGGCGGTACGCTGGTGTCGCACCTGTTCGGCGCCTCGGTCGGCCGCGAAGGCACGGCGGTGCAGATGGGCGGCGCCCTCGCCGACCAACTGACCCATTGGCTGCGCCTGCGCCGCGAAGACCGGCGGATCATCCTCATGGCCGGCATCAGCGCCGGTTTCGCCTCGGTGTTCGGGACGCCTTTGGCCGGAGCGCTGTTCGGCCTGGAGGTGCTGGCTATCGGCCGGATGCGTTACGACGCGCTGTTTCCCTGCATGGTCGCGGCCATCGTCGCCGACCAGGTCGGCCTGGCCTGGGGCGTGGCGCATACCCACTACCCGATTGGCGAAGTGGTGCCGGTGCAGTTCTGGAGCATCATGGCAGCGGTATTGGCCGGTATCGTCTTTGGCCTCGCCGGCCTGCTGTTCGCCAGCGCCACCCATCGACTGGGGGCCTGGGTAAAGCGGCTGATCAAATACCCTCCGTTGCGGCCACTGCTCGGCGGCGCGGTGATCGCCCTCGCCGTCTGGGCGCTGGATGCCCATCCGTACATCGGCCTGGGCATTCCCGGCATCGTACAGTCGTTCCAGGTACCGGTCGCGCCGTGGGACTGGTTCGGCAAGCTGGCGTTCACCGTGGCCTCATTGGGATCAGGGTTCAAGGGCGGTGAAGTGACGCCGCTGTTCTACATCGGCGCCACCTTGGGCAACGCCCTCGCCCCGCTGCTGCACCTGCCATTCGCCATGCTCGCCGGGCTCGGCTTCGTCGCCGTGTTCGCCGGCGCGGCCAATACGCCGCTGGCGACTATCGTCATGGCGATAAAGCTGTTCGGTCCCCAGATCGCGCCGTTCGCGGCCATCGCCTGTATCGCCAGCTACCTGGTGTCCGGCCACACCGGCATCTACAACGCCCAGCGCGTTGGCCACAGCAAGCATCGCGGCGACCTGCCCGAAGACTTGCGCCTGGGCGAAGTGAAGCAGTACCGGGCACAGGCCAGGTCCGCCGCAAAAGAGAGGAAATAAGGCTGGAGCACTCCCGCCTGAAATGATCCGGCGGGATTGGCGCCAGCGCGGCGCCAATCCCGCTCCGGTACTTACTGTTCGCCAGCGCCCAGCGGCGGGGTCCGCGGCGGAACCAGACGCTTGCTGCCGGTCGCCTCGAAAGCCGCCGCCAATTGCAGCAACGCCGAGTCGTCATAGGCACGACCAGCGAAGGTCAGACCCACCGGCATGCCGATATCAGCCATCACCCCCATCGGCACGGTGACCGTCGGCACGCCCAGGTGCCGGATCGCCAGGTTGCCGTTGGCCACCCAGATACCGTTGCTCCAGGCAATGTCGGCGGACACCGGGTTCACATCGGCATCGGCCGGACCGACATCGGCGACCGTCGGGAACAGCACCGCGTCCAGCCCCCTCTCCCGCATCCAGTCCTCGAGGTCGATACGCCGGGTCTGCTCCAGCCCGCGCAGACCGTCCGGCAGCGTACTGATCTCGTTCCACGGGGTGATGCCGCGCTCGGCCATGCGCACGTACTCGTCCATGCCGGCGGCCAGGTCGCCCTCGCGGTTCGGCAGCGTGCCCGGGTCGTGCGGGAAGATCTTCGGCCCGTCGACATCCACCAGTCGATTGAGCTTCGGATCGCCGTTGGCCCGCAGGAAATCGTCGAAGGCCCAGGCGCTCAGGTCCCACAGTTCATGGTGCAGGAACTCCTTGGACACCAGCCCGCGGGTGAACACCGTCGGCGCGCCGGGCCGATCGCCCTCGCAGTTCGAGACCAGCGGAAAATCGACCTCGACCACTTCCGCACCGGCGGCCTCAAGCGCCTGACGTGCCTGCTGCCACAAATCGATGACCGAGGCACGGGTGTTGATGCGCTGCCCGGTCGGGCCACCGATGCCGGGTTCCGCACTGGTGCCGGCGTCCGGGTCGGCGTTGATGAACATCTTCGGTACACCGAGGCGCTTGCCGGCCAGCGCCTTGGCGCCGACAGCCAGCGCAGGATAGGACTCAGGGCGTACCGAGGCGACGCTGGGGATCGGCACCCAGGGTTGCAGGCGCCACAGATCGCCGCGGGTATCCGGGTCTTCGGCGACCACCACGTCGAGCACTTCCAGCAGGTCGGCCATGGT
>NZ_AQOH01000357.1 GCF_000364705.1 Pseudomonas fuscovaginae SE-1
ATTCTCGATAATTAAACTGGATAATTTATCAAACCCACCCAAAAGACATTAAACAATATATACTTCGCGACAGGCTAATTCCGCCGCCTTTTGATAACCAGATATTTTTTAGCAAACCTTTTTCAGGGCGTTAGGTAGATTAGTGAGAAGCTTCACCGAGGATGGTGTAAAGCAGTCGAGGAATGCTTCCGAATTCAAAGCAGAAGGGAGCATCATTGTGCACCCAGGTTCAATGCCGTTCTTTTCCAGATCAGCACCCATGCCGCCATCCCCGCTCATGCCCTCTTCCAATCAACCATACCGGTACTGTAGAATCAGCTTAAGAATGTGGAGCTTCCTCTCACTGAAATGTAAAGAGCAGCATTGAGTATTAAGCAACTGCTTCGATGGAATTAAAACTTCTTAGCAACCATTCAAACCACCTCTGCTTTCAATTAGGAGAACATCGTGAGGGACAACATATGGTTTACATTCAAGGCACGCATCCAGGCACATAAACGCCTAGAATGGTTAGATCTCCACTCGCAACTACTATTGGTGTGGTACGCCATACTCAGTACAGTCCTAGCAGTAATAGCTATAAAGTACCCAA
>NZ_AQOH01000358.1 GCF_000364705.1 Pseudomonas fuscovaginae SE-1
AATTCATGTGATCTCATGGTTGCTTGCAAGACTTGTGGTTACTATCGTTCTTTATATTGCTCCAATTTTCTTCGCTCTAACCTTATAAAATTAAACTTTAAGGCAGCCGCTTTCTGAGGTTTTCCGCTTATTAATACTAGAACCATTCAGGGCTGCCATTCACACCATGCGGAAATACTTAACCTCGATTGCAGCCACTCGCTATTGAGTATTATTCAAGAACGAACATAAAATTATCATTTAGTGGTGTAGATAGGCCAAGCGATAAGCCTACGAAAGGCGTAAATATTGCCAGCATATAAACGTCAACACAATAATGCTGATTTCGTGCCATTTCTCATTTTTCGGGTAATAGCAATCACCGTTTCTGGTCTGGATGATAGAAAAACCTACCTTTCAGCGGAACAGTTTCGCCAACCTCTCCAACCACTCGAAAAAGCTTCTTTTTACATACTCGAGCGGTGGTACCCGTGCGCCAATACAACACACCTCGGGGTCGGTTTTGGCGTGCCACACCTCGATACTGTCGCCCCGGTTATAACGGGCGATCGCTTCCTTCAGCCGGGTATCCGAATGACCATCCAGTGTTTCGGCCCAGGTCTTGTGAAACCGCTGTCCATTGGCGGTGTAGCTGAAGGTCAATAAAGGCTGGCCACCTATGCCGGGTTTACCTTCAACGTAAGTGACTTGACCTTCGACTATTGAGCCTTCCTTCATGCGCAACACTCTGATCGTTCGCCACACAGACCATAGGGTTCCAAAAATGGCTGCGAAAGCCTTGAGCAATAGGAGGGATGACATCGAGAAAGCAATCCTTGCTGGCGACTGGGTGTGGGTCATTATCAAGTTACATTCCGGCTATCGCCAGTGCTTGGAGTGAATGGTGACACGAGCAGCTGATTTGTTTTCCTGCCGCCAACCAGACACCCGCGCCCCTCTGCCAGAACTCCAGAACATCAACCTGTTACAACCCGGCCACCAATGGCAATATGTCGCCCGCTCGACACACGGACGAAACCTCAGCCAAGGATTGCACATGTCAGGGACAGCAGGATTTACCGCCAACGATATCGCCCAGGCCATGAAGGCCAAGGCCGAGGAAGCGTTCGGCGACAAGGTCACGTCCCCCTTCGGCGTGGAGGCCATCGAGCAGCACCGTGCGCAAATCACCTACACCGTCACCGTCGAGCATGCGTTCGAGTACCAGAGCCGGGCGGTGCGTCGGGCGACCGGGCCCCTGTATGACCAGGCTCATATCCGATCCGTGCTCACCCAGCGGCAGAACCAACTGCTGAATGCCCCCGGCTACCTGCGGGAACACACGCAGGCGCAACTGAGGCACAACGCCGCCCGGTACCGCGAGCCTGGCAAGTTTCACGTCCTCAGTGACAACGAGGTCTATTGCGGCGTGGAGACATGCCACGGCTGCACAGGAAGGGGCACGTGCAACTGCCGGACCTGTAACGGCCACGCCAGCCACACCTGCACCCGCTGCCATGGGCAATGCCGGATGACGTGCACCGGTTGCAACGGTCGGGGCAGCTCGCCCACCTTCGTCAGCAACTCGCCGCAGCGCTGTTTTCAGTGCAGCGGCTCGGGGACGGTGATCTGCCATGGCTGCCATGGTTCGGGCCGCGTGGTCTGTCATGCCTGCCGTGGCGGCCAGGTCACCTGCACGGCCTGTGATGGCGCTGGCGAGCTGATCTACGAATACCACCTGGATGTCCTGGCCAACACCGCCGTCAACTACGGCTGGGGCACGATGAGCGCGGACTGGATGCTGCCGGCGATGCGCGAGGTCATGAACACCCCTGAGCGCCACACGGTGTTTGCCGTGGACCACTACCAGGTCGACAGCGACAACCCGCAAGTGTTTACCGCCAGCGGCCATGTGGTGGCCGCCCAGGCGGTGGTGTCGCATCTGCAAGCCAGCGGTACCTGCCGCTTCATCGGGCCGAAGTTGCAGGCGGTGTTCCTGGACGGCGTGTTGAGCGGTGGTTTCAAAAAGGCCGTCGACGGCGTGAAGAACCACGAGGACATCCACCAGGTCAATCGGGCATCGGGCAGCAAGATCGCCCGCCAGCTGATCCGTGAGATGGAGCAGCACGCCGACGTGCAGCAGACTTCGCCGGTGCGCAAGGGCATCATCAGCGCGGCAGACGCCGCGGCCTTCATGCATTCGCGTCATCAGGCGCTCCAGCACATCATTGCCACGCGCCACCGCTTCCGTTGGGGTGCGGTGTTGAGGTTCGCGCTCGCCCTGTCGGCCATGCTGACGGTGTTCTATGGCCTGATGAGCCTGCTCAGCCGCCAGGTACCCAGCGCCCTGGCCGGCAACGAAGGGTTCCTCGGACTGTTCGCGCTCCAGCACAACCCCGGCTCGGTGGCGGCGGCCTTCCTGCAGCCGCTGAACCAGTTGCTGAACAGCGTCATCAGCAAAGGCGACTATTGGCAACTGGCCTGCTGGCTGCTGGCCGCGCTGCTGTTCAACCGCTGCTTCCTGCCCAAGCTGGCACCACGCGTGTGGGGCTGGGCTGAAGGCCGCCTGCTGCGCGGCATCCTGCTTAGCGTGCCCGGTATCGTGCTGCTCAACCTGTTCATGGCCCTGCATCCATCCGCGTACGTGACGTTGCGCTTCACCGAGCTGGTGCCGAACCTTCACTGGAACGGCGCCCTGGGTCGGATCACCCAATGGGGCATCACCTATGTGCCGCAGATCTGCGCGCTATCGCTGGTGATTTCGCTGGTGCGCTACAAGGCGGCCGGCGTGCATTGGGGGCAGCGGATGCTCAGGGTGCTGTTGCAGAAGCGGGATGTGTCCAAGTATCACGCGTTGATCAGATAAATGGTGGGGTGAGTGATAGCATTGCGTGGCGCTCCTGCCCCTGGATAAGTCCCTAGGCTGTGTATGAAATTGTTTGAAACGCAGGTTAGGCAAGGCAAAAACCGGCGAGGAACGGCCGGGGTCGCGCCCGACTTGACTGGTTGTCAATGAGCATTCCGAGCCGGTTTTTAACGCCGCATAACCAAGTTTCAAGCGATTTCATACATAGCCTAAGGAAGACAAATGTCGGATACATTCGAAAGACTGCTGGAAACGGCCATGGCGGCACTGATGAGCAAGCAGGAAGAACTCCAGCGCCAGTACGGGCTCGGTGACATGGAGCGCTGGTGGCTCGATCAGGAAGCCGCCACCATTCAGTTCTTCGATGCGCAGTATCGCCTGGCCGTCGAAGCGCAGATTCTCAACATTGGCTCGTTCTCGCCCAAGCACTCGACCTGGAAATGGGCCTGGAGCAATCCCACGGTGCCGCAAGCACTTCGTGAAAAGGCCCTTCCCTTGAAGGAACTGCAGGCGATTACCGGCTTCGACCTTTTTGGCAACGACGACGCCGTTGCGCTCGACGATGAGTCCATGGCCTGGGAGCTGGCGGCCATCGCCGTTCAGCATCTGGGGGCGCTGGGCTGCTATCGGGCACCCTCACCACCCGATGGGCCGACCGTGTTTCTGGCGCTGACCAGCTTGAAGCACGCCAGCCACTGAGGGCTTTCGGTTAAGCGCTAGTGCTTTTTGGATAGTGCCAGCAAGACGCCTATTTTTTCCCACAGCTATTCGAAGGGACCTCTGCGCTCAGGCCGGGCGCCTCCAGATCAGAGAGCGGCCGAATCACTGCGCGGCATTTCCCATCGTGACGGTCCAGAAATGCCTCATAGTCCTTGCCCGCTTCAGGCACAAATACTCGGTTAGGCGGCGCACAAAAAACCTGGTCGGTGACGAGTTTCATCATGACTACGGATGGCGCCCCTGCGGGGATAACAAACTCTGCGTAGGACTCACCGTAACTGAGGTGCTCGGTTCTCCATGAAGCCGGCATTCCTACACCCCGCCTGGTGTGTTGCCCCACAGTGGAATTGACCTTGTCCGCAACGGTATAGCCATAGGCAAGAAGCGGTTCCCTATTCGACGCACAATCTTGCCCAGGGTTGATTGCAACGGGTAGTCCATTGTTTCCAAAAAGACGGATCCGGGCGGAGGTCGCCTGATCGTAAGGTTGTACCTGTGCCAACTGCTCATCATGGGTGGAAACACAGCCACTGAGCAGCAGAGCAGAAATAAGGGGTAGCAAACGATGTCTCAAAGAAAACTCCCAGGCTCAAGAATCAAACGTTTATCGGCACATTTCTGAATATCTCGATATCCCGACCGGCAAAAGCACCCGCGCAGCACTGAAGGCTCGCTCCCAGCCAATCAGGATTGCCCATGAACCGTACTCCACCGATCCAACGCTTGCGCCATCCTGTGCCGGGTCGAGACATCAGCCGGGATCAGATGCTCGATTCGCAGTGACTCCACAGTGATGTCCTGCGGCATGCCGAAGGTCGTGAACGTGGAGAGAAAACTCAACTCTCCCTCCGGGGTGCACACTCGAGTCAACAGTACGGGGCTGGCAGCCAGTGCAGGTGAAGAAATGACCGGCGCCGGCAACTCGCGCAGGCGCCCGGCAAGCATCGGGTTAGCGGTTGACTCCCTGACAGCACGCTGCCAGGCAACCGCACGAATCTCCTGCGCATTGGCCAGCCGATCACCCAGGCCACCAGGGCATAGCAATGTGTCCAGCAGATTGAGACCCTCGGCCAGGTCTTGTGCAACACCTGCCATCGCCAGCAGCAGGCCGGTGCTCACGTTGGCGGCCGTGATATTCCAGTTGCTGTCGATCACGATCGCCGGTGCCGGGTTATTCGCCTGCAGGATGTGATCGATGGCCGCATGCACGGCCTCCATGGCCGGTGCATCCAGCGGCGTAGCCGAGTAGCGAGGCGCGTATCCGGCGGCAAGAAAGACTTGGTTGCAGTGTTCCAGCGGCGTCCCCAGGGCCGAGAGAATGGCATGCAGGGTGCTGGTGCTGGCTTTCGCACGTCCTGTCTCGACGCAACTGAGATGGCGCTGCGAAACCCCGGCCATAAGTGCGAGATCCAACTGGCTGAGCCCCGCCTGCCGGCGTAGCTGGCGCAGTTGCTGCCCCGCCGGGATACTCAGTGTGGCATGCTGATGATGGAGCAAGCGATGACTCATACTTCGTCCCTGACCGTCCTTGTGCCTGGCTTTCATGACCTCACAGGTCATTGAGCACCGGCAACCCTACCACTACTGTGCCTGGAAACCCTACCAAGGACAGGACCATGGCACTTCGTTTCATTGCGCTGGTATCGCTGGTGCTCTTTTCGCTCTATACCGGCTGGACGCTGCTGATCACCGAGCTGTCGCTCGTGGCCTTTGGGCTTGAGCTGATGTCCCGGCCTGACACGGCCCAGGTGGTCATCGACCTGTACCTGATGGCCGGGCTTGCCTGCCTATGGATGGTGAAGGACAACCGCTCGCGTGGCAGCTCAGCCCTCACCGTGCTCCCCTACCTGCTGCTGACGGCCGTGTTCGTTTCCCTGGGGCCACTGCTGTACCTGGTGATCAGAGGAGTTGATGCTGCACCCTGGCCGCCTGCGCCATACCGTATCAGACGCCTGAAGCGAGGCACCAGATAGTTGGCGACCTGCTTTTCTGTGACGCTGTTGAGTTAAAAGCGCACCGAACAGTGATAGCTCCAAAATCGCCCCCAGTCACCTGAGCTGGGCTCCCTTTAAGCATGATTATTGGCATCCTTCGATGCCGCCTTTCATGTTCCAGCGCAAGGGTGCAATGACCATCATCAATGTCATCCAGATGAAGGTCGCCGGCCCCGCCAGCACGAAAACGAGGCTGGCGATCAGACCTGAGACGGCGTCACCGATGACGGCCGTGAAGTAATAGAGGGAGAAATTCCGACCTACCTGACGATCGTCGGACAAGCACTGGATATTGGTCACGATGGCGATATCGACGAAGGCGCCGATGAATCCGACCACGAAGAGGATCGCCAGAAACACCCAGTTGTTGAACTGCAAAGCGACTGCTGCGGTGAAAAACAGTGCGCCATACAACGCCCAGTAGCGCAGCACCAGGCGAGCCGTGGTCTGCCTGTTGAACCGGGTGTACAGCATGCCACCCAATACCGTACCGGCCGCCAGAAGCGAGAAGACATAGCCGACGGCTGCGTCCGAGCCAAAATGATCCAGTACCGAAGCCGGCAGAATAAAACGGATCACTGACGTGGCGAACATGGCACACAGCGTGGTGCAACAGATCACGGCGAACAGTGGCGTGTTGCTGACACGCAGTTCACCCACGCCGCGGATCGCATCGACAATCACCGAGCGTCCGTCGAACGCTACCCTGGCGCCTACTTTTCCAGGCAGCAGCGTTGCAATGCTGATGGCCGACAGTGCAAGGCATGCGGCGAAGAAAAGGAAAGTCGCAGTACTACCCAGGGACAACGCAAAAGCAGCGAACACCAGTGGTCCCAGGATGGAAGAGACATCTTCGATAACCTGTACACCACTGTTCACCGATGGCAACCGGTCCTGTTCCACGATATCCGGGAAATAGGCCCGAAAGGTCGGCACATAAAGACAGTCCAGGGCCGTCATCAGCATCGCCAGGCCGATGACCAACACCAGCTCGGGTGTTGAAAAGCAGAAAAGAACAAAAAAGGCCAGCGCCAACAGGCCCTTGGCAAGCTCCACGCCAACCAGCGTACGACGTTTTTCACAGTTATCGGCGAGCCAGCCACCGATCGGGGAAAACAGCGCGCTGGGCAGGTAGCGCAAGAAGTACACCACTCCGATCAGCAGCAGGTTCGCTTCGTTCATGGAGACGACCGCAACGGCAAAGGCCGTCTCGAACGCGAACTCGCCACACTTGGAGAAGAAGTAGCCCATCGAGAGCGTGCGGGTACCGCGATTCAGATTCAACGCTTGCATGTCGACACTGCTCCGAGCCAGCCGCATGGATCAATTCATCGTGAAGCAAATGAGACCAGTTCAGTTTCCCTGAGCCTGGTTTGCAGCAGCCAGCAAGACAATTCTCATTCTTTTGCCAGAAGTTTCCGGAAGAGCTCCGATCAGTTGTTTACGCCGATATCACGGGACTAGGCTCACCAGAGTGGCAATGAAGCCACGCCCTACTCGATGCCTGCGGCAGCATCTTGCCGAGCACGTCGTTGAATCCCAGGTTTCACTACAAGGATCGTCATGAAAAAGCGCTTTGTTCTCTGTGTACTCGCTTCGGCCCTGACTGGCTGCAAGGCCGAATACAGCTTCGATGAAGTATCCGCCCAGGCCGGTACTGTCGGCTCCCCCCATGCGCTGTACGTCGAAGCCAAGTCCGGCAAACTGCTCAATGGCACGGTGACTCACAAGGTCGGTGATCGGGTGCTGCAGTCGTTCAAGGTAGAAAATGGTCGGGCGGTGGGAGAATGGAAAAAGTTCGATCGGGACGGCAGGCTGCTGGTGGAAGGCAAGTTGCAAGCCGGCGTGTTCGTTGGATCGAGGAAGACCTGGTGCCAGGGTGAGTTCGCCAGCCAACTGGACAACCTGATGACGGAGGAAGGCGGTATTCGCTCCGAGCAAAGCTACGATTGCGCCACCGGCCTGCAGATCAGCGACAGCACGGTCATCCCAGGCAGGGACATGCGCGTCGGCGAGCAGCGCCAATGGCGGGTGATCGACGGCGAGCAGAAACTGACCTTGCTGGAGACTTTTGCCAGCGACGGCTCCGGCAAGCTCGATGGCCTGGTGGAGCACTATGACTACAAAGGCGAACTCAAGGACCGTGCCACCTACAGGAACGGCGAGTTCGACGGCGTGCTCGAGACCTGGGTGACCCCCGACGGCACAAGGGTGCCAGGAACCAAAGTCACCTACAGCGCAGGCAGGAAAAACGGCCCTTCGGAAACCTACTTCAGCCGTGGCTGGCCTGCTGGCACCGTGGCCGTAAAAGGCAACTACAAGGATGATCGAGAGGTAGGTGTGTGGACCCGATACCAAGCCGGTCGGGCCTCGGTGCGCGACTACGACAACCCGCCAAACCGCACGCCGATGGCCAAACAGCTGTGGACAGCAGCACACGGCGACTACCGCGCCGCAGACCGGAACATGGCGATCCGGGACCTGGACGGCTTCGCCTATCTGTTGAAAAGTTCCGGCATCGATATCAATCAACGGCTGACCGACGAGGATCGCCCACTGATCACCACAGCTACGGAAAACGCCTACGACTATCTGGTTTCGGCAGGTGCCGATCCGATGGGCCGGGACGCTGAAGGGAATACGCGATTGATGACCTGCCTGGAGACTCTGGGCGTCCTCAACTGCGGCCTTGAGCACATGATCATGCTCACCGGCAAGGAAGACCTAAAGGCACACAATGTCTACGGCTACACCGCACTGTCCCTGTTCTGCAGACAGGCCGATGAGCTGAAGAGGCGCCATGGTACTGGCGGGCGAGAGCAGGCATTGTTTCAGGCGCTGCTCAACGGCAGTGATGTGAACGCCAAGGCCTACGGTGGCGAGACTGCGTTGCATGCCTGCATGGCCGAACACAACCTCAGCTTCGCCGAGGCCCTGACGGCTGCTGGGGCCAACCTCGATGCCACGGACTTCAATGGCACCCCGGCGCTGGCAGCGGTATTTCTCGATAACTATCGCACTGGAGAAAGCAGCTACCGTATCCGCTGGTCCGAAGAACGGATACGCTTCGTTGCCCGCTACCAGGGCAAGTCCGACTTCACCTTCGACACACCGGTGCCCGCGTTCGGTAAATCGCTTCGCCAGCTCGTGCTGGAAAACGGCGATACCGCATCGGCGATGTTGATCGACGCCCTGGTGGGTACCGCCAAAAGCTGACCGCCGTGCCGGCAGTATTCGGGGTCGAGCACCGGCTCAGCCCCCAATCAATACCAGGCCACCGATCCGGCACAACCAGTAGCTGCGATAGCGGTGTTCTTCCGGACATCCGTATCGTCGATCCGGCAAGCGGGCCAATGCCTTCACACTCCAGGTATCGATTTGGTAAAAAACCCCTCCGTACTCCCTTGCGACTTTTTCGCCAGTCAAGCAATCGAGCACACCCGGTCCCAAGCCGACAACACCAACCGAAAATCACTGTCGCGGTGAAAACCAACTTCATGCAAACCCGCGACGACATCGAGCAGACTCGACCCAAGAGCGTGATATCATATAAATATCACTCCCCGTCCCATCTGACGACCGCCTCCAACGGTAGTTAATGGACTTGGTTCAGCAAGGAAGAACTGTGCGATCGTTGCTCCCCCTGTCGTCTCTCAAGCTATCGGCTGCCCTGCTGGCCGCCACCCTCAGCACCGCGTGCTCCAACTACCACTACAAGGATTACCAGGGCGACTGGGCGCCGGAATTGATGAAACCCCATGACCTTTCCGACAACGCCGCCGATGCACCGGTCGTGTATTTCGCGACGGTCAGGTATCGCGCACTGGGCGTGCCGTTCCACCGGTTGCTGCTGGTAACGGAAGTGGATGACCAAAGGTTACCGGGCGCCGGACGCCGCTCGATTCTCGACGTTTCCGGCATGCAGGCGCTCAAACTGACGCCTGGCAAGCATTCACTGACCTGGTGCTGGGCCTCGATGAACGCCCTGGGCACCGGCGGCGCCAAATGCGGCTTCAACGCACGCGATGTCGAATTCCTTGCGGGCCAGCGTTACGTCGTGGACTTCTCGACCCGCGAAGATATCAGTGGGCCTCCGGGTCGCGAGATGTCGACCATAACCATCAAGTCCGAAATTCGAAACCTGGATACAAAGGAGGTGGTTTATCCGATTGGGAGTGCATCGCAGAAGGTACTGCAGTAATTCTGCAGACGTTTGAGAAGGTTTAATGACTGCCCCCGGAGTCAGGTTGCAGTAAACACTTTGGCCTTGATCAAAGCGCTCGGTCCTTCAGGAAGCCTGGTCATGCGAAGGCTGCGTGACCAGCAGACGATTCAGGCAACAGGTCTAGTGACAAGGGGCTGACAAACCCGCTCGATGATACGATCCAGCACCATCAACTGCCCATCGGCAGGAACCCGCAACCGCTCCCCCACTCCCCTTTCAACCGCTGCCTGCCGCAGCTCCTGTCGCGTCACCGGGCAGTGATTGATCGCCTCCAGGTGATTCGCCACCACGGTCCCGGTGCTGAGCGTGACGAACTCCAGCACCTCCTCCAGCCCCATGATGATGTCACCACCGACATCAAAACGCGCACCACCGGCCGGCACGACACTGACCTGCGGCTGATGCCTTTGCACGAAGCTGCGGACGACGTCAGTCAGTACCGTGTCCCCCGCCAGGTAAAGACTCGGCTCACCGGGAAACTCGATGAAATAACCGACACCATGCTCCATCAGTCCACCAACCAGCCCACGTCCATGGGTACAGCGTACCGTGCGGAGACGCCCCTCCAGGAACGGGACCGGCTCCTCGTGCCCCTGTGCCAGCGGCTGGACGTTAAGCTTGCGCCGCGCCAGGTACGCGGCGTCGTGCGGTGTGCAGATGACCGGAATCCCCCGCGCCCTCAACCACTGGATACCTGCCCGATCCAGGTGATCGAAGTGTCCCTTCTGGCAATGCGTGATCAGGCAATGGGTCACCGACTCCAGCGCCTGCCAAGCATCCGCCGGCAACTCGACGATCGGGTTTCGCTGCCGTGCCTTCAGTAACCGCTGCGAAGGCAGTGTGCCTTTGTCGGCCAGCATCGGGTCGACCAGAACTCGGTAGGCTCCCAGTTCAAGAATGAGGGTGGCGTTACGGATCTGCTGAATCTTCATGGTTGTGCCCTGCTCGATGGTTGCCCCATGGTGCCCCTCCGCAGCAACGCCCATAATGGCAGACTTGGACATTAACCATTCATTTTCAGCCATGCCCAATACACTGCGAATCGGCCTCGTTCTCTACCCCGACTGCATGCCCGCCGGGCTGCTGGCCTTCGGCGATATCCTTCACGCCGCCAACCGCCGTACCGGACAGACCCTGTTCGAAATGCAACATGTTGGCGTGCAACGCGGGACAGTCACCTGCGCCCACGGCTTGCAACTCGCGGTCAGCCAGCGCCTCGACGAGCTGGCGCTGGATGCGGTGCTGATCCCCGGTTTCTGGGCCGAGTCGGCGCAGCAGGTCGAGGCGGTATTGAAGGCAGAGAGCCAATTGCTGCAAGCACTGGCACGGCTCGACCGGCAGTGCAGTGTGTGGAGCTACTGTACCGGCGTCAGCCTGGCCGCCGCTGCGGGACGCCTGGCCGGTGAAGACGCCACGGTCACCTGGTGGCTGGCCGATGCCCTGCTCAAGCGCTTTCCCAGCACTCGCTGGCAAACCGAGCGGCACTGCATCTTCAACGAGCGCAACGCCACGGCCAGTGGCGTAAATGGCTACCTGCCCATCGCCCAGGCACTGGTCGAGCGCCATGTGAACCCGACGGCGGCGCACGACCTGATCCGCCTGATGGTGCTGCCACGGCCGACACCGTCGCACGACGCCTTCCAGTCCCTCAGCCTGATCGAGCAGCAGAGCGAGCTGCTGCGGCAGTTGCAAATCCAGGTGCAGAAACTACCGGCCGAACACATCACCGTGCAGGTGCTCGCCGATGCCCTGGGCGTCGCACAACGCACCCTTGCGCGCAAGGTCCTGGCAGAAACCGGAGAAGCGCTGGCCGCCTATGCGCGGCGAGTAAAGCTGGCGCAAGTCGGCGAACGGCTGACCTTCACCGACGCGCCGCTGAAGTCGATTTGCGACGAATTGGGCTTCAGCAGCGAGTCCAACCTGCGCCGAATGTTCAAGGCACTGACCGACCTGACCCCGGCCGAATACCGACAGCGCTTCGCGAGATGCTGATCGCGTCGTTCCCCACCACCCCCAAAACGATGCCTAGCGAATCGGCAACAGCGCGCCAAACGCGACGAAGAACCCACCACAGACCTGGTTGAAGCGCCGACCGGTCCGCGCCAGCCACGGCCGTACCCGGTTGGCGGCGCTGGCCACGCCGAACTCCACCGCGAACTCGACCAGCGCGTAAGTCAGCGCCATGATCACGGTCTGCAACAGCAGGTTCTGGTGCGGGTCGATGAAAGGCGTGATGAACGCCGTGAACAGCAGCAGTGCCTTGGGGTTGGAAATCGCCGACAGCAGTCCCTGGCGGAACAGCGACCAGTCGCTCGACACACAAGAATCCCCCAGAGACAGCGTCACCGGCTCCGCTCGCCAGAGCTTGATACCGAGCCAGACAAGGTAGAGCCCGCCGACGATCTTCAAGACCGTCAGCCAGATCATCGACGCCTTCAGCAAGGCCCCCAGGCCCAGCACGCAGAGCGCGATCACGGCGGCAAAACCGATGACGCCACCGCTGATGGTGAAGAGCGTCTTGCGGTTGCCATGCAGCGCGCCATGAGTGAGGACCAGCAGCGCATTGGGGCCAGGGACAACCGCAATGCCCAGGCAGGTGAGCACATAGAACAGCCAGATATCGAATTGCATGGGGTCTCCAGAATGGGGTGCTGTCAGCGACAGGCCAGTGGATCATGCAAAGTATTTCGCTGGACGAAAAGCGAATATTCTGGCAATCAGCTATTCGTTTATCGGATGCATGAGGAATGCAAATGTCGCCCCGGGACCTCCAGATCGACTGGCTCAAGTGCTTTGTCGCCGCAGTCGACACGGGCTCGCTTTCGAGCGCTGCCACCGAAGTGCATCGGTCGCAGTCGGCGGTCAGCATGCAACTGAAGAAACTGGAAGCCGCGCTCGGACGCCAGGTGTTGAGCCGTGGACCACGACACCTGCAGTTGACCGACGACGGCCAGACCCTGTTGGGCTACGCACGGCGGATGCTGGCGTTGCACGCCGAGACCCAGGCGGCCTTCCGCGACGAGGAATTGACCGGGCGCATTCGCCTGGGCGTCGCCGAGGATTACGCGGCGCATTACCTCACGCCGGTGCTCAAGCGCTTTGCCCCACGGCACGGCGGCGTTGAAATCGAACTGACCTGCGAGCAGTCGACGGCGCTGATTCCCCGCGTGATGAATGGCGATCTCGACCTGGCGCTGGTTTCGCGCGACCACCCGCGACGGGGCGCCTTCCTGTTCCAGGAGCCCATGGTCTGGGTCGGCTCGGCGCAGTTCGAGCTGTGGCGCCGCGACCCGTTGCCGATCGCCGTCTATGAATCCGCCAGCCTCGCCCGCCGCTGCGCGGTCAACTCCCTGGCGCGGCAAGGGCGCGACTACAAGATCGTCTACAACAGCTCGAGCCTGGCCGGCCAGATCGCCGCGGTCGAAAGCGGCATCGCGGTGGCCGTGCTCACCCGCTGCACGGTGCCGCAACACCTGCAAATCCTGGGCAGCGAACAGGACCTGGGGCCGCTGGACTCGATGGATGTGGCCGTCTATCGCAGCAAGGCCTCGCAAGGTTCCAAGGCCGTGGATGGTTTGAGGAGCTTTCTGATCAGGACGCTGGCCTCTCCGGAGACCGCCTGACTCCCAAGCCGGCGACTCGGTGAATGGCACCGGCTTCGCCGGTGTTCGCGGGCAAGCCCGCTCCTACAAGGGTTACGCGGGAATAATGTCGAGAGTTTCCCCATTACAAAATCCAGGAGCGGCTGCTCCCGACGCTCGCCCTCAACGCCTCCAGGTCCATAGGCTTGGCAAAATGATACCCCTGCGCCTGTCCCGCGCCCATCTCACGCAGCAGTTCCAGCGTCTCCTGGTCCTCGACGCCTTCGGCCACCACGCTCAGGTCCAGCGACTCGGCCATCCGTACGATGGCGCGCACGATGGCCCGGCTGCGCGCGCTGCCGGTCAGTTCGAAGATGAATGACTTATCGATCTTCAAGCCGCTGAAACGGTACTGGTGCACATAGCTCAGCGACGAGAACCCCGCGCCGAAATCATCGAGCACCACCGACATGCCGTTGTCGGCCAGGCGCTGCATGGTCTGCCGGGCAATCGCCGGCTCGGCCACCAGCGCACCTTCGGTCAGTTCCAGGCAGATCCGCGACGGCGAGACGCCGTGCTGCGCCAGCAGCGCCAGCACATCACCGGCAAAGTCCGGGCGCGTGATGCTGTAGCTGGAGCAGTTGACGTGCACCGGTGGCCAATCGGCGTGTTCAGGCTGGGCCAGGATCGCGGCGACACTGCCGAGCATGTACAGGTCCAGCCGGCCAATCAGGCGCAGGCCCTCGAAATCCGGCAGAAACTCACCTGGGGCGATCACCCGGCCGCCTGGCTGATGCCAGCGCACCAGCGCCTCAAGGGCCAGCAGTTCGCCGGTTTCGACGCTGACGATCGGCTGGAAGTACGGCAGCAACTCGTCGCTGCGCTTGAGTGCGTTGCGCAGGGCCCCTTCGCGCTCGACCTGGTCCGACACCTCGCGGCGCAGTTCCTGGTTGAACACCGCGTAGCTGTCGCGCCCGGCGCTCTTGACCCGGTACATCGCCGCATCGGCATCGCGCAGCAGGTCGGCGGGCTCGTGGTGGAACTGGTTGTCTGCACTGACGATGCCGATGCTGCAGGAGGAAAAGACTTCATGGCCGTTGATGAAGAACGGCAGGTCGAACGCCACCAGGATCCGTTCGGCGATTTCGCTTGCCACCTCCAACGGGGCGTCGGGAGCGAGTACCGAAAACTCGTCGCCGCCCAGCCGGGCCAGCATGTCGGTTTCGCGCAGGCAGCCGCGCAGGCGCTGCGCGGCCTGCATCAGCAGCAGGTCGCCAAAGTGATGGCCGAGGCTGTCGTTGACCATCTTGAAACGGTCGAGGTCGATGAACATCACCGCCAGGTGCCCGCCGCCGCTCTCGAAGCGCGACCAGGCCAGGCTGAGGCGCTGCTGCAGGTAGGTGCGGTTGGGCAGCCCGGTCAGCGCATCGTGGGTGTTTTCGTGCTGCAGCTTGGCATTGGCATGGTCGAGCTCGCGGGTGCGGCTCTGCACCCGGGCCTCGAGCATGAGGTTGGCGGCGTGAATCGCTTCGGCCGCGGAACGTCGCGACAGGGCGGTGTCGATATGCCGCGAGACGAAGGTCAGCAGTTCCTGGTCGCGCTGGGTGTAGTGCACCTGCGCGGTATAGCTTTGCACCGCCAGCACGCCACGCACCATGTCGCCATCGAACAGCGGGATGCCCAGCCAGGAGTGCGAGCGGACGTTGTCCTGGGGCGCGTCGATCTCGCCGATCAAGGTCAGGCGATCCACCGCCTCGACATCGAACAGGCAGGCCTGGCGCTGGCGGATCACGTACTCGGTCAGGCCGCGGCAACCACGTCGAGGCGCCGGACGGTGGGTCTGGCGCTCATCGACGTAGTAGGGAAAGGTCACTTCGCCGGTCGCGTCGTCGAACAGTGCAATGTAGAAGTTCTGCGCGAACAGCAGTTCCCCGACGATGCCATGCAGGGTCTGGAACAGCTCGGCCATATCGCCGGGCCGGCTGGACAGCTCGGCGATCTGGAACAACACGCTTTGCAGGTGCTCGGCGCGCTCGCGGTCGAGCACTTCCTGGCGCAGGGCGTCGTTGAGCGCCGACAGCTCCAGCGTACGGCGCATCACCGTTTCTTCCAGGTCCGCCCGGTGCAGCATGCGGTCCAGCGCCATGGCAACGTGACGGACCACCACCAGGAACAGCGCGCGGTCTTCGGCACTGTAGACCCGTGACACGTCATAGACCTGCATCGCCAGCATGCCGAACACCTCGTCCGAGGCGTTCTTCAACGGCGCGCCCATCCAGAACTCGGGACGGTCGCCCACGCAATAAAAGCGCTGCTCGGCCTGGGCCGCGAGGATCCCGGCGGAGTCGATCAGCAGCGGCTGACCACTGGTCAGCACCTGGCCGGTCAGGGACAAATGGCCGGGGTCGAGGTATTCGTAGTTCTCGGACTGCAGCGCCTGGGTATCGATGATGTCGACGTAGTACGGATAGTCGACCTTGCCGGTGACCGGATCGTACAGCGCGAGGTAGAAGTTCTCGGCGTCGATCAGGCTGGCCAGCAGCCGGTGAATGCCCACCAGGAACACAGAACGATCGCGGGTCGAACTGGCCAGGTAGATGATTTCATAGAGCACCCGCTGGGTGATCTGCGCCCGCGCCAGAGCATCGGCCTGCAGCCGGGTGCCCAGGCGCCGGGCGAACTCGGCGAGTGCCGGGTCCGTGGCCTGACCGACCGGCGCGAGCAGCCAGCCCAGCACGCTCTCGCCACGGCCGGTGGGCCAGCGATGCAGGCGTCGGGCCCGGCAGAAGGCTTCGAACTCGTCATTGGAGACAATGGACGGCCACTGCGCCTGTGGGTCGCCCTGCCCGACCAGATGCAGTTCTTCGCCACTGCGGTAGACCGCCCAGGCGCGGGTACGGACCTCGTTGCGCGCCGAGTCCAGCAGTTGCTCGATCGTGCCCTCGGCGCCCGCGATAACCGCGGCACTGTCCGAGTGACTGGCCGGTTGATCCACGACAGTGTCGCAATCGTTCGCCTGCCGAGAGGAGTCGGTCAAAGGACGAAAACTCATCAGCGCTCCCAAAGCCAGAACTGGCAATACTCAGTGACTCACTGCCAGCCGTCTGCTGTCGAGTGAGCCTTATAGCGTTCTTTTGATCGTTGATTGGGTGCCAGCCATAGCAGAAGCTACGCGCCTTCATGCCATATTGACAGCATCCAGGCGCCTTGAGAATGGGCCAGCAAGAGGAGTTTTCCGAACGGCAACCGCGACTTGATGCCCTGGCTCGCCCCACAGTCGTCTTGTACATACCCCGCTATAATCGGGCCGCACCCGACATACAGGAGTCCCCATGCCCCAGCACAATCCCCGGGAAGCCAGCCAACAACTGCTCGACTGGAACCGTCGCCACCTCACTGCCCATGGCCCGCTCGACGAAGCCGCCATCGCCGAGGTCTTCGCCAGCCAGTTCACGGTGAAGGCCAACGGCCGCTTGCATCCGGCCAACCATCGCAACTACCTGGAGTTTCTCGAAAATTTCCGTCGCGATATCCGCCAGATCGACTACGACATCCACGAAACCGTCGCCGAGGGCGACAACGCAGTGCTGGCCATAACCGCCCATGTCACCCGGCTCAACGCAGATGTCGACCGTTTCGAAGCGATGTTGATGCTGTCATTTGACCAGGAAGGGTTGGTGACACTGTGGCATGAGGTTTATGTACGTAGTTGAGTCCGTCACTCCAGGCATGACGGAGCATCGCTGCGAGCGCTCGGCTTCAAGCCACTGAAAGCGATCGCCATCGCCAATAGCAAGGCCGCCACACAGGCAACCAGCGCCAGGTGCATGTCAGGCAGGCTCGCCGAACCACCGAGCAGCGCAACCCCCATCACGCCGAGCACGGGGCCTGCCGCCAGCGCGATACCGCAGCCGGCGCTCCACCAGCCCACTGCCCGGCGGCGCTGGACGGGATCACTGTAGAGCTGGCGCAACAAGGCCAATGACGTTGGCACCAACAAGGCCGCACCGAAACCCTGGATAACCCGCCAGCCGACCAGCCCCCCGAGCGTCGAGGCCAGCCCGCAGCCCAGTGAAGCGACGGTAAACAGCACCAGGCCGATCAGGTACAGGCGCCTGGTACCGAGCCGATCACTCAACGTGCCGGCCAGCAACAGCGAGGCGGCAAACACCAGAGCGTAGGCATTGACGACCCATTGCAGGCCACGGACGGCCGTGTCCAACGCGTTGCGCAAGGCATCGAGGGCCACGTTGACGACGCTCACGTCGATCAGAACGATGACGAAACCCAGGCAGGCGCAGAGCGTGTCCCTGGAACGACGCGAGGCCGATGTCGCGGTCCGACTGTTTCGGCCAAGCGAAGCGGCCAACGTCACCCGACGTATCGGGCGCATGCCATTCGGGCTGTATTGCGCCCACGATTATCTCAACGCCTCACGCCCGGAGGACTGGGGCTTTATTGCCTATGACGCACAATATGCCGACATGCCGCATCAGCAGTGGCTGCTGGCTGTAGCAGCAGGTCGTCCGGTGGTCTGCGAGGTCAGCGACATCATCACCCAACAACGGGTCGCGCGCTCGGGCATTGGCGTGGCCGGCTTGCCACTGTTCATCGGCGACCACGATCCGGCGCTCAAGCCGCTGCCCTTCGACGGAGACACCTTCTATCGAGATATCTGGCTGGTGGTGCATGGCGACTTGGGCAAGTCGCCACTGATCCGGGCCGTGCTCGACTATGTGTCGGAAACGGTGGGACAGGTGTTCGCCGTCTGATTCCGCTGAGCCAGCAGTGGCTTGCGCATGGGCACACACGCCAGCTGCACGCCGTAGGGCGACTGGTAGACCGCCTGCGTATCGCCGACGAAACCACGACGCCGATAGAAGGCAGCCGCATTGAGCGTCGCCTCCAGGTGAACTTCGGCCAGGCCGGCGTCGCGGGCCAGTTGCTCAAGAGGATCGGGCATCCGCTGGCCAATGCCCTGTCCCATGAAATCATGGCCGTACGAACAGCGCACCGACCTCGCCACTCTCAAAGTCGATGAATCCCGTGGCAAGGGCAACACCCTCCTGCCAGGCCAGGTGATAAAACGCCTGCACCGAAGCCCGGTATCCCTCCGTCAGCGACATGGACGTCCAGGCCATCACCTGCTCATTCGTGTAGACACTGGCGCACTGGTGCCGTATCGCCTCTCGGCGGATGTCGAAGGCCGCCCCGGCATCCTCCGATCTGGCAGGGCAAATCTGCAGCATCCCTGCTCTCCTTTCATGACAGATACCGTCAAAGATACCCAGTCTCGTCCGGTGTCGCTTCCTTCCCGGCGAAAAGCCCGGATAATAGCCGCCATTCGTATTTTCGCTCTTCTGGTAATCCCGCATGGAAATCAAGGTCAACTTTCTCGACAACCTCCGACTCGAAGCCAAGTTCGATGACTTCACGGTGGTGGCCGATCAACCCATTCGCTACAAGGGCGATGGCTCGGCACCGAGTCCCTTCGACTATTTCCTGGCCTCGTCGGCCCTGTGCGCGGCCTACTTCGTCAAGGTCTATTGCGAAACCCGCAATATTCCCACCGACAACATCCGCCTGTCGCAGAACAACATCGTCGACCCGGAGAACCGCTACAACCAGATCTTCAAGATCCAGGTCGAGCTGCCCGCCGACATCTCCGACAAGGACCGCCAGGGCATCCTGCGCTCCATCGACCGCTGCACGGTGAAGAAGGTCGTGCAGACCGGCCCTGACTTCGTCATCGAGGAAGTGGAGAACCTGGACGCCGACGCCCAGGCCCTGCTGATGCCCAACAGCGCCTCGCGGACCAGCACCTACATTCCTGGCAAGGACCTGCCGCTGGAGCAGACCATCGCCAACATGTCCTCGATCCTCTCGGGCCTGGGCATGAAGATCGAAATCGCATCCTGGCGCAACATCGTGCCGAACGTCTGGTCGCTGCATATCCGTGATGCGCAGTCGCCGATGTGCTTCACCAACGGCAAGGGCTCGACCAAGGAAAGCGCCCTGGCCTCGGCACTGGGTGAGTTCATCGAGCGCCTGAACTGCAACTTCTTCTACAACGACCAGTTCTGGGGCGAAGAGATCGCCAACGCCGAATTCGTCCACTACCCGGACGAGCGCTGGTTCCAGCCCGGCCGCAAGGATGCCCTGCCCAAGGAGATCCTCGACGAGCATTGCCTGGCGATCTACAACCCCGATGGCGAGCTGCGCGGCTCGCACCTGTACGACACCAATTCCGGCAACACCGAGCGTGGCATCTGCTCGCTGCCGTTCGTTCGCCAGTCGGATGGCGAGGTGGTGTATTTCCCGTCCAACCTGATCGAGAACCTGTTCCTCAGCAACGGCATGAGCGCCGGCAACACCCTGGCCGAAGCGCAGGTGCAGTGCCTGTCGGAAATCTTCGAGCGCGCGGTCAAACGCGAAATCCTCGAAGGCGAAATCGCCCTGCCGGACGTGCCGCAGGAGGTGCTGGCGAAGTACCCGAGCATCCTCGCCGGTATCCAGGGCCTGGAGGAGCAAGGCTTCCCGGTGCTGGTGAAGGACGCCTCGCTGGGCGGCGAATTCCCGGTGATGTGCGTAACCCTGATGAACCCGCGCACCGGCGGCGTGTTCGCCTCGTTCGGCGCCCACCCAAGCTTTGAAGTGGCGCTGGAGCGCAGCCTCACCGAACTGCTGCAGGGCCGCAGTTTCGAAGGTCTGAACGACCTGCCGCAGCCGACCTTCGAAAGCCAGGCGCTGATGGAGCCGAACAACTTCGTCGAACACTTCATCGACTCCAGCGGCGTGGTGTCGTGGCGCTTCTTCAGTGCCAAGGCCGACTACGAGTTCGTCGAGTGGGACTTCTCCGGCCAGGGCGAAGACTCCAACGCCGAGGAAGCCGCCGCGCTGTTCGGCATCCTCGAAGGCCTGGGCAAGGAAGTCTACATGGCCGTATACGAGCACCTGGGCGCCTCGGCCTGCCGTATCCTGGTGCCAGGCTACTCGGAAATCTACCCGGTGGACGACCTGATCTGGGACAACACCAACAAGGCGCTGTTCTTCCGCGAAGACATCCTCAACCTGCACCGCCTGGACGAGGAGGGTCTGGAAGCGCTGGTCGGTCTGTTGGAAGAAAGCGAGCTGGACGACTACACCGACATCACCACGCTGATCGGCATCGAATTCGATGAAAACACCGCCTGGGGCCAACTGACCATCCTCGAATTGAAACTGTTGATCCACCTGGCGCTGAAGAACTTCGAGGAAGCCAAGGAACTGGTCGAGACCTTCCTGCAGTACAACGACAACACCGTCGAACGTGGGCTGTTCTACCAGGCCCTGAACGTGGCGCTGGAAGTGGTGCTGGACGACGATCTGGAGATGGCCGACTACGAGGTCAACTTCCGCCGCATGTTCGGCAACCCGCGCATGGACGCGGTGCTGGGCTCGATCGACGGCAGCGTGCGCTTCTTCGGCCTGACACCGACCAGCATGAAGCTCGAAGGCCTCGACCGCCATCAGCGGCTGATCGACAGCTACAAGAAACTGCATGCGGCACGAGCGAAAATGGTCGCCTCTCGCTAAACCTCTGCCGGGAAAAAAGCGCCCCCGTGCGCTTTTTCTCCCTGGATACCGAATGGCAGACCACCCATCTGCAATTGATGCTGGGCTGAGCTCAGCTCATTGCTTCAGCCGCAAGGCAGGGTTGTCTGCCCGTACCTCTTCAAGGATCAGCAGCGGATCCTTGAAGAGGTAGCCCTTGAGATCGCGGGCCTTGCGCAGGTCCTGAAGCTCGCACGTCCAGATGTTCAGGCCCTTGCTGCCCTTGCGATGCACCCGCTGCTTCTCGAAACAGCGCTGGACCCAGCGCCATTGCTCAGTGCCCTGTGACTTGATCCGCTCCGGATGCTCCTGGACATAGCGGTGGAAGATTCCCGGAGAGACCATGAACGCCGTGCCGGCAACACTGTGAACCTTTGCCGCGGCCGTGTTGGTCGAAATCCGGCCTACAAGGATGCCTTCGCGAAGCCACTGGATGAAAGCCTCGCCCTGGGCCTGGTCAGCCAGATCGTCGCTTGCCTCGGCACCAACCGGCGCAGCCACTGCCTCAGGAACGACCTCGACGGGCGACGGCCGCAACGTCCTCGCCGGACTGCCCTCCTGCCCATTGACGTTCGATGCCTGGTCGGCCTGGGCCAGCAGTTCGCCCAAGGCACCGGCCTGTTCATCATGCCCCGCCAGCGCATGGATCAAAGCCCCCCAGAGTTCGGGGTAGCCATTCAACCACTGGAGTGTCGAGTGAGGCACCAACTGGCTGAGCAAGAGGCCGGCCGCGGCGGCATGAAGCTTGTCCGGGCAATCGTTGACGAACCTGAAACGATAAGGCCGGTCGGGCGGCCCCATCCAGGGATGCCATGTCGTGCCAGTGGACAGTTGCACATTCATCTCGACGATGATTCTCCCAAGATCGCGCAACCAGGCCGCATAGGCCATGGCGACGCTCCAGGCCTCCGCCTGGGCGCCCTGCACTTGCGCACTGGCCCCGACCGGCAACAACCGCGACTGTCGCAATTTCAGCACATAGACCGTGGTACTCAGGCAGTGATCGAGCAGACTACCGGGATAGGCCTGATGACCGTACTGCGCGGCAGGAAACTGCTGGGCCAGTTCGGCGCAGCGCTCGATGGGCTTGAGATAGAGCGCCTCGAACTGGTCGCGTGACAGGGAGACGAGTTGCCAGATCTGCCCCAGCAGCGCTTGCCGGCGCGGCGCCGCCAGGAGCTCGGCGGCTGTCTGCGGGCTGAAATACCCAATTGCAGGCTCCGCTCCCTGGGAACCTGAATCTGCGACGTTCATTTTCAGCAACCGGCGCCAGAACATCGACGTGCCCCCCTATCCGTGGACAGACCTCTCGAATTTCCGGGCCGCTTTCGACGAACCCTGCCGCCCGTAAATCCTCGCTTTCTACTCGGATTTATGCATTTGCAAGGGAATGACGACCAGCAAAAAACAGGTTTGCGGCTTGCGTGTTTTCAGCCGCGCAAAAGGAGCCGCACACCAGACAGGCACCTGGATCAGCGTTGGGAAAGGATGCAGCCGAGCAGCCCGGGAAAGCGCGTATCGAGCATCTCCAGGCGCAATGAATTCATATGGGTAGTACCGACATTGCGGGTATGCACCAACCCAGCATCACGCAGCACGCGGAAGTGATGGGACATGCTGGACTTGGGCCGTCCGCCATCCAGTTCACCGCAGGTCGCCTCGGCGACGCCGGCCAGGCAGCGAACGATTTCCATGCGCACGGGGTCACTCAAGGCGTAGAGCACGCGTTCGAGCATGAGGTCTTCGGGAGCCGGGTGTTTGAATTCTCGCATGCCATCAATGATATCAAGACTTCCCTTTATTGCCATAGTTCGATTACCATCGAACAAACGAATCAACCTCACCCACCGTCTCCGGGAGATTTTCCATGTCGGCATTGTTCCAACCCTACACGCTCAAGGACGTCACCCTACGCAACCGCATCGCGATTCCACCGATGTGCCAATACATGGCCAACGACGGCCTGATCAATGACTGGCACCAGGTCCACTATGCCGGTCTGGCACGCGGCGGTGCCGGCCTGGTGGTGGTCGAAGCCACCGCCGTGGCACCGGAAGGCCGCATCACCCCGGGCTGCGCCGGTATCTGGAACGACGAACAGGCCCAGGCCTTCGTGCCCGTGGTCAAGGCCATCAAGGCCGCAGGCTCAGTGCCGGGCATCCAGATCGCCCACGCCGGCCGCAAGGCCAGCGCCAACCGCCCATGGGAAGGCGACGACCACATTGCCGAATCCGACGCCCGTGGCTGGCAGACCATTGCCCCATCCGCCCTGCCCTTCGGCGCGCACCTGCCGAAAACGCCAAAGGCCATGGCCCTAGACGACATCGCGCGGATCAAGCAGAACTTCGTCGATGCCGCCCGTCGCGCCCGCGATGCCGGTTTCGAGTGGATCGAATTGCACTTCGCCCACGGCTATCTCGGCCAGAGCTTCTTCTCCGAGCACTCCAACCAGCGTACCGACGCCTACGGCGGCAGCTTCGACAACCGCAGCCGCTTCCTGTTGGAAACCCTCGCCGCCGTGCGTGAGGTCTGGCCGGAAAACCTGCCGCTCACCGCGCGTTTCGGCGTGCTGGAATACGACGGTCGCGACGAGAAGACCCTCGCCGAATCCATCGAGCTGGCCCGCCGGTTCAAGGCCGGCGGCCTGGACCTGCTGAGCGTCAGCGTCGGCTTCACCACTCCGGATGCCAACATCCCATGGGGCCCGGCGTTCATGGGCCCGATCGCCGAGCGCGTGCGTCGCGAAGCCGATATCCCGGTGACCTCGGCCTGGGGCTTCGGTACCCCGCAACTGGCCGAAGGCGCCCTGCAAGCCGGGCACCTGGACCTGGTCTCGGTCGGCCGTGCACACCTGGCCGACCCGCATTGGGCGTACTTCGCGGCCAAGGAGCTGGGCGTCGACAAGGCTGCCTGGACGCTGCCCGCTCCTTACGCGCATTGGCTGGAGCGTTATCGTTGAGCTGAAGCAGCGTTGAATCAGGAAGGCACCGATAGTTCGGTGCCTTTTTTGTTGCTGCGCCCCCCTCTAAGGGCGACAGGTTTTGGGCGCCAATAAATCAAAATCGACCGTTTTCATTAGCAAAACGCCACTACATCCCTTAGGCTTCGCATCGCGAAAAGCATGCGCCAGGGCGACCGATATACAAGACTTGGGCGTGCCTTCCTCTCCTTTCTGCCCAAAGAGCAATGGAATGTCCCGCAATATCGGTAACGAATACCTCCAGGCCGTACTGACCGGCCTTCGCTTCGTGTTCCTGATGGTGATCTCGGCCTGGCTTGCCGGCAAGTTGCAGGGACTGTTCCACAACCACAACACCTTCGTGTTCATCGGCATGCTGATGGCAATCTGGTTTGTTCTCAACGACCTGCTGGAAAGGGTCGGCAAGAAACGCCGCCGCGCGTCCTCCGAGAAAACCACGCGCCCGCGAGAACACTGATCACCCCATAGCAAAACAACCAGGAATATCATTTGCCTATACCCCCACTTCGCCAGATTCGCGCGCATTACGACGACCGCACCCTCCGCGTGTACCAGGCCTATTCGGATTCGATCGCCGAGGCCGCTCTTGCCCACGGGACCTTCGTCTCGCCGCCGTTCAAGATGGAACGGATGACCTGGATAAAACCCTCGTTCCTCTGGATGATGTACCGCGCCGGCTGGGGCCTGAAGGACGCCGGCCAAACACGCATCCTCGCCATCGACATCACTCATGAAGGCTTCGCCTGGGCCTTGGAACACAGCTGCCCGAGCCACCCCGAGGAATCGATGAGCCAGGAACAATGGCTGGCGCTGAAGGAGAAGTCCCCGGTGCGCATCCAGTGGGACCCGGAGCGCGACCTGCATCTGCAACCGCAGTCCCATCGCGCTATCCAGATTGGCCTCGGCCAGGAAGCCGTCAACCTTTATGTCAATGAGTGGATACACAACATCACCGACGTGACCCCGCTGGCTCGTCATATCCACGGGCTGGTATGCGCAAACAGGCTTGCCGAGGCGCAGCAGGCGCTTCCAGTCGAAGTCGAGTACAGACGCCCGGCTGGCCTGCCCCCCCAATAATCATCCGGACAAACACTCTCAAGGAGATTCATCAGTCATGAAGAGAACCCAACTGCTGACCCTGGCGCTCGTCCTGGCCCTGCCCGCCTGCCACTCCAACGTCAGGGACTCCTCGCCCACCTTCCTCAAGGATGGTGTGCAACTGGGCCAGAACAAGGTCACCGTCGATGCCCAGCACGCCAAGGTCATCATGAAGTCAGCGGGCAACTTCGTCCCCGTGGAGTTTTCGATCCGCCGCTCGGCGGACCCCGACCAGCGCACGGAAGTGCTGGGCAAAGTGGCGTATACCGGCCGCGGCCAGGTGTTCGGCTGGATCGCCAAGCTCAATGAGACCAGTCACAGCGCGCTGCTCAAACACTTCCCGCAATTGGAAATACAGGCCGACCCCGATCAGTTGCTGGAGGTATGGGGTAACGCCCGCGGGGCAGGAGCCGGTGCCCTTTACACCTGTGGCCCCATCAGTACCCGCTTTACGCCACAGCGCAGCAAGACCTACCTGGTCGAGTTCCAGTCCGTCCAGCAGCGCTGTGAGCTGCATGTTTATGACGTGACAAAGCCGAAGGAGCGTATTCCTGTGGAGAGCACGTCTTCGACTGGAGAAATCTCGGCGCTTCCCGTGCCATGAACTCCTGGGAAGGCCGGGTTTCCGGCCTTCCCCCATGCTCAGGGGCGAAACACGTCACGCCTCCCGTTTCAGCCCGGCACGGCCTGGTTATTGGCATCAGCCGTCAGCGGCTTGTCCAACAACGAATCCACCCACCATTGTGCCAACTCGATCAGGTGCACGACGCCCAGCGCGACGTTGCGGTTGGAGCCCGTCTGGCTGTCGGCATTTTCGTAGGCGGCAGCAGCAGCGGACTGCAGGATGGAGTAGACGGTGACAAGGGCGGTTTCCGGGCTGTTCGTTTGCGGTGGGAACCGTGGTGGGGGAATCGAGCGCTGCGGCTGAACGTTGGCGCCGGATCATTGCCATGAGAGTTGTTCTGTCTTGGCCGTACTCATGAAAGCGAACCCGTTTCCTTCCCTCTAATCATGAAAAAAACACAATACTGACCCCGGCATCACTCAGATAATAAAGCCCTTCAAGCTCTCCTGTTATACTCGGCATCGCAAAGAGTGGTTCCGAGACAAATGAAATAGGAAAATTCGAACTCATAAAATCAAAGATCCCTGGGTGTTTCTCCCAGACGGGCTTGACAATCCCGTTCCAAAAGCAAAGGCAAGTCCCATCGTCCATGAACATGACAGGCTTCAAATACTCCACTGAGGCATTAGCATCCCAATATAAGTAACCGATATATTCCTTTCCATTGGCACAGCAGAACCGAGTTCTTATGACAGCCTGGAAATCAGAGCAGACATCCTCCTTACCAATAGGGCGGACAGTCAGCTCATCCTCTGCAGAATCATCCATCGGAAAAAACCACGCCCCATACTGCGCGAAATCATCGGCAGTCAGTTCATACACCTGTTTGTCCACTACAGCCACCACTCATTTGCCCCCCCCCCTGCGCTCACGAATCAGCTTGCAGCTGTTTCCAGACAAATGCCGTATCCAGAAGGCCAGCTATCGACCCGATCAATGCGAAAGCACCAAGACCGAGCCAGAATGCAGGGAGAAGCACAGTCGTCGACTTTTCCACCAACACCGATCCGGTAAACATCAGCCACATCAGCAAACCACTGCCCGCTCCGCCGATCACATAACGCCAGGCTGTCGTCAGGAATCGCTCCACCAGCCACAGCACCGGCCAACAGACCAGCATGCTGAGCAGTGCCCCGCTCACGAAAAACAGGAAAAATATCGGCAGAACCGACTCCTGGGCAAAAAGGAAATACACGGACGCAGCGCCACCAAGGACCAATCCTCCCGCCAGAGGAAGCGCCATCACCGAACGCCAGCTCCGCCCTGCCGGCGCCCCCTCCCGACCGTTCAAGCGTTCCACCCAAGGTATAACCAGAGCGTACCAGGCGCCCAACGCAATACCGCCGAGCACCGCTGACCTGAACAACTGCAGGGAAAAACCGCCGAAAAAGAGGTAAAGCACCAGGCTCTGGAGCATCCCATTCACCAGGTGCCGCGTCCTGGACATTGGCCAGCGACGATCCCCCAGCAATAGCAAGGGAAGCCCCAGAGCCAGGGAACTGATGAATCCGAACAATGCCCGGGGAAACAGCGACTCGGCGGAGAACCGGGTGCCTTCCGACAGTACCAGCGCGGCGACGAGTGCACCGCCGATCAGCACAGCGAACAGACGTAGCTCAAGGTTGGATTTCACTTGTTGCGTGCGGGTAGAGGTCACGGCTTCCTGCCTGTGAAAATCGAAAAGTCTATCCTGCCGTCTCAGGCTTTGGCATTAGCTTTCCAGTCATTTATTGACCACCATGGTCATGGCAAGCATGTCGCCCAGGCGCCGCCGGAGCCCGAACAGTACAAAAAGGGCATCCAGTACACTGAACAATACCTTCGGTACGTTGCGCAGAAACGACTGAAACACCGTGCACCGTGTATTCACAGGGAAACCGACAACCGAGATGCCCATCAGCCGCTTGCCCAGCGTTTGGCCGTTGGGCAAGGCATCACCCAACAAAAAATAACCTAGAGCCAGAAAAAGTAGGGTATTTTCCAGCAGATTGAGCGCTATCCCAATCCCCGACCTACCTGGGAATGGAAGAAAATCCAGAAAATGCTCAAGCACAACCAAAAGAAAAATCACTAGCAGGTCAATCACGTAGGCGAACAGGCGTTTCCATGGACTGGCGAGATCATAGAGAGAAACTGAAGAGATGGATTCGGTAGTGCTCACACTAGGGTCCTTGCGTAGAATGTATAATTTTCCGATAAAGCGCCTGCAAAGCGTCAAACAGGATCTGGCTGGATCAAGACATAGCAGCCCCCAACAGCAGGAATCATGCCTGCCTAAAAAACATGGCTCACCCCTGCCCCGAAGCAACTGAAAACTCCGCGAAAGCAGAACCTTTTCACCATTTCAACTAGAAACTAAAAAATCTGTTTCAACGTTGAATTGAAGGGCAAATCCAGCAGTTAAAAAACAGCAGAGCACGCTGGCATTTGACCTTGACTCGAGACCGGCAAATGGAGAACCCCGTCTCTCGAGTTGAAAATCGCGCCCTACTCAAATTTGCCAACTCACGAAACAAAAGACATAACTTTCAAGTCAAATTCAAATTCCTCAGCTTCTTCGACAGGCAAACGTTTTAAATGACTTGCCAAATCCATCTCAGAAATCATCCTAACAACCTCCTCCTTATGATAGTTAACCTGTTTAGAGAACCCAAAAACAAACAAAACAGAACATGCAACCTC
>NZ_AQOH01000359.1 GCF_000364705.1 Pseudomonas fuscovaginae SE-1
CAGGCGGTTGTAGGTCGGCTTGCTCATGGGGGAATCCTTTTTCGATTAAGTGGTTAGAGGTGGTGTCGTTCAACTTGTGACCAGATTAATGAGCCGTCGAAAAAGGAAAAAGCGGCTGGAATCGGTTTGACTGTCCGGCCAAGGTGGACAATCGGCGGTTTGGCACGGCGCCCGGCCCGGACGTGACGGCCCCTTCAGAGCAACACCGGCCGAACTTTGCCGCACACCCGGGACTCAGTGTCTTACAGAGATCGCCGAAGAGGGATTCCACCCGTGTCCAGACGCAAACTGGCCATTGTCTTGTCGACTTTCCTGTTGTCTGTCAGTTGCGGCGTCGGCGCCGCGCCCGCCGCCGACCCACAGGCGCCACCCCAGCCGCTGGTGCAGGGCGGCCTGCTCGGCGCCCTCAGTTCCAGTATCGAAGAGGTTCAGGACAAGCTCGACCTCAACGACAACCTGCTGGATGCCTGGCGCCTGCGAGCCGACCGGGCGGCCGACGAAATGGATCGGCTGGTCAGCCAGACCGTCGAGCGTTCGCCCTGGAGCGTGGCCGCCGACTTCCTGCTGCTGTCGCTGGTCTGGGTCGGCAGTTTCGCCGGGCTGAGTCTGCTAGGCCGGTTCGGCGCCCACCGACTCAACCGCCAGCCAGTGTTGCTCGACCGTGAACGCGGCCGCTCGCTGGTGGGCTACATCCTGCCCTACATGTTGCCGGCCCTGGCCAGCCTGCCGCTGACCCTCTACGCCAGTCACCTGCTGCCGGTCTCGGTGGGCCGTGCGCTGGCGTTGTGCCTGGCCTACGCCACCAGCAGCGGGGTGTTCTCCACGGGCTTGCTGCTGTGCCTGAGCGTGCTGTTCGACCTTGGCCACAAGCGCCATGCGGTGCGGATCATCCGCAACTACAGCCCGCGCCCGCTGTTCCTGATCGGCTTTCTGGCGGCTCTCAGCGACGCGCTCACCAGCCCGCAGATCGCCCGGCAACTGGGGGGCAACATCACCAGCAGTGTCGCCGTGTTCACCGGATTGTTCGCCTCGCTCCTGTTCGGCGTGCTGGTGTTTCGCCTGCGCCGGCCGGTGGCCCACCTGATCCGCAACCGTTCGCTGGCTCAACGCCTGCGCCAGCCGGCCCTGCAGGAGTCGCTGCGGATTTTCTCCGGCCTGTGGTACTGGCCGATCCTGCTGATGGTGCTGGTGTCGGCAGTGAACCTGATCGGTGCCGGCGAAGACAGCCAGAAAGCCTTGCGCTGCGCCTTGCTGACCACCGTGCTGCTGATCGGCACGGTGTTTCTCAGCACGATCATCCAGCACCTGTTCAAGGGCCGCAGTGCCGAGGCGATCCAGCGCAGCAGCGTGTACAAGGAACGCCTGCTGAGCCTGTTGCATGCCCTGCTGCGGATCGTCCTGGCGGTGGCCTTCATCGAGTTGCTGGGACGGATCTGGGGCCTGTCGCTCTACGAGTTCGCCGTGCAGAACACCGTCGGTCGGGCAATCAGCGATGCCCTCAGCCGCATCGGCCTGATCCTGCTGGCGACCTGGCTGCTCTGGGTGGTGCTCGACACGGCGATCCAGGAGGCGTTGAAACCGCCGGTCAATCCGCGCTCGTCGCGCCAGCCGAGCATGCGGGTGAAAACCATCCTGCCGCTGTTGCGCAATGCGGTGAAGATCATCCTGGTGGTGATCTGCACCATCACCACCATGGCCAACCTTGGGATCAACGTCGCGCCGCTGCTGGCGGGGGCCGGGGTGGTCGGGCTGGCGATCGGCTTCGGTTCGCAGCAACTGGTGCAGGACGTGATCACCGGCCTGTTCATCATTATCGAGGACACCTTGTCCATCGGCGACTGGGTGGTGCTCGACTCCGGTCACGCCGGTACCGTGGAGGGGCTGACCATCCGTACCCTGCGCCTGCGCGACGGCAAGGGCTTCGTCCATTCGGTGCCGTTCGGCCAGATCAAGGCGGTCACCAACCAGTCGCGGCAATTCGCCTTTGCGTTCTTCTCGGTACAGTTCACCTACGACACCGATGTCGACAAGGCCACCGCGCTGATCCGCGAGGCCGGGCGGATGATCAGCGAGGACAGCTTCCTCAAGTTCAACCTGCAGGGGCCGCTGGAAGTGTTCGGGGTGGATCGCATGGACCTCAATGGCGTGGTGCTGACGGCGCAGTTCCGCACCGTCTCGGGTGGGCAGTACGCGGTGAGCCGGGCGTTCAACGAGCGCTTGAAGAAACTGGTGGACCAGAGCCCGTGGGTGCACTTCGCGCAGACTTATCCACAGCAGGTGATGTTGCCGTCGAGATTGCCGGCGACAGAGCAGGAGCCCGCGAAGCCATGAGCTGACGCAAAACCTGTAGGAGCCGGCTTGCTGGCGATCCGCCGCAGGCGGCCATTCAACAAGGTTTGCACCGATAGTGGGATAGCTATCGCCAGCAAGCCGGCTCCTACAGGTTGGGGGCATATCAACGGGCAGCTTTTACCGGTAGGGCCGGATCAGCTTTTGCCTGAGCTCATCCGCCGCCGGTGGCTCCAGTTCCAGCCAGAACACCTGCTTGCCGGCGATTTCGGCTGCCGCCGGCACCCCGTCGCGATACACCAGCCGATTCCCCGCCAGCGCCGGCACCTTGCTGCCGGGCAACAGGGTCCCGACCAGGTTCAGCGGGTCTGCACCACACACCGCGACCAGGCTGCCATCCAATGGCCGACGGCGAACCTCGCGCAGCAACGGAATCGCCTCGGGCAGGGCGAACTGCTCGCCAGCCAGGCCACTGACGAAACGCCCGCCGCGAATTTCGCCACGGGCCTCCAGCCGATGCAGGGTGCGCAACAGTTCACGCCAGCTCGGCAGCCATTCCGCCTCCCGCTCCAGCAGCCGCCAGAACACCACGCCATAGCGGCGCAAGAGGGTCCTGGCAATGTGTTCGAGGGTTTCCTCGGGCAGTCGCTCCTTATCGCTGGCCGCTGGTGACGCGCGCCGCAACAGGGCCCAGCGCCCGGCGTCGTCCATGCCGCCGACCAGCGGCCCACGCCCACGCCGTGGACTGCGCGCCTGGCGCTTGCTGGCCGGGGTGACCAGAGCCCGCAGCCCGGCGAAGCTGTCGGCATTCACCAGGCCGGCACCGACCAGCTCCTGCAGTGCCGCTTCCAGCTCGGTCGGCAGCAGATGGGCCTCGTGCAGCAGCTCATCGAAGAACAGCGCGCCGTGCTGGCTCAGCGCGGCATGGACTTTCAGCGTGCGCGGTGACAGCTCCTCGACGGCGGTCTGTTGCGCCAGGCTGCTCCACAGCGCGACCTGTGGCCGTGGCAGCAGCACGATAGGCGTACTGCGCAACGTGGTCGCCGCCGTTTTGCCGCGAGCGTTGAGCCGGGTCCAGACCAGTCTGCCCGAACGGCACAGCTCATCCAGCCAGCTCGGCGAATAATCCTTCAGGCGGGCATTGAGCAGCTCACTGTCCCAGGTGCCGGCCGCTGCGGCATAGCCCTCGAGCTGGCTGACGATGGCCGGCAGTGCCGCACTGCCCCGGGCCTGGCTGGCGCTCGACAGGTGCTGCCAATCGAACAGGAAACGCATGAAGTCCTGCAGGCTGACCGGCTCGATCTCCCGACGCAGGCGCTTGACCGTATAGCGATGGATGCGCGCCAGCAGATGTCGTTCGCACCATTGCTCAGTGCTGGCGCCAGGGCTGAAACGGCCGCGCAGCACATACCCTTCGCCTTCCAGTTTCGCCAGGGCCTGGGCAACCGTGCTGCTGTCCAGGGCCAGCGGCCGGGCGATCTCCGCCAGTGACAACGGGCCGAAACCACTGAGGCGGGCGCGAATCACCTCGACGGCCGCCTCGTCGCCGTCCCGGCATCGCTCGAAGTCCGCCAGCGCCTGCAGCGGCGGTTGCAGCGCGGCCTGTGGATAAAGTGCCTGCAGGCAATTCAGGCGCTCCAGGGCGACCCAACCACCCTGGCCGTCGATTTGCAGGCGGGTGGCCCGTCCACTGTTTGCCAGGGCCCGGAGCCAATCCGACCAGTGCTCATTGTTCGCCACCTCGGCATCGCTGATCAGCGCCAGGCTCATCAACGCTTCGTGCATCTCGTCGACGCTGGCCGGTTGTGGCCAGGCCTCCGCCCGTACCGCCTCGATCGCCTCAGCATCGAGCGCGCCGAGATCGTCGGTGCTCTGCGGGTCGCTCCAGCGGCGGTTGAGTACGGCCTGGGTCCGACGTTCCTCCAGCGGCGCATCGTCGAGAAAGGTGTAGGGCTTGGCGCTGAGAATCTCCGCCGCCAGCGGCGAGGGGGCGGGCAGGTCGCGGGCGACCAGGCGGATATCGCCGGCCTCCATGCGTCTCAGCAAGGCCAGCCAGCCTTCGCTGTCCATGGCCTCGTGCAGGCAGTCGTCGAGGGTCTGCTGCACCAGCGGATGGTCGGGAATCTCCCGTTCGCCGGCGAGGTTTTCCAGGCAGGCGATCTGGTCCGGGAACACGCAGGCGGTCAGGTCTTCGCCCTTCATCCGCTGGATCTGCGGCGGCACCTTGCGCCCGCCGACGAAACGCGGCAACGCCAGCGCGACCCCGGCATTCCAGCGCCAGCGCACGCCGAACAACGGCGCGTCGAGCAACGCCTGGACGAGGATCTGTTCAGCGCTCTTGCTGTGCAGGTAACGCCAGACTTCCTCCAGGGCGAAGCTGTGGCTGGTGGACAGCGACAGCACGATGGCGTCCTCACTGGCGGCCGCCTGCAGTTCGAAGTTGAACGTGCGGCAGAAGCGCTTGCGCAGCGCCAGGCCCCAGGCGCGGTTGACGCGGCTGCCGAACGGGCTGTGGATAACCAGCTGGGTACCGCCGGACTCGTCGAAGAAACGCTCCATCAGCAGGGTGTCCTGGGATGGCAAGGCCCCCAGGGCCTGACGCGCGCGGGCCAGGTACTCGACGATCTGTTCGGCGCTGGCCAGGTCCAGGCCAAGCTCCTGGCACAGCCAGTCGAGGCTCGGTTGCAGATCGCCGGGTGTGATTCCCAGTCGTTCGTCCAACTGGCCACGCAGGCGCGCTACGGCAAACGACAGCTCGTTGCTGCGCCCCGGCGCCTCGCCGAGCCAGAACGGGATGCTCGGCGGCTGCCCGTGGGCATCCTCGACCCGCACCCGGCCGGTTTCCACCCGCAGGATCCGATAGGAATGGTTGCCCAACTGGAACACGTCGCCGGCGATGCTCTCCACCGCGAAGTCTTCATTGACGCTGCCGATATTCAGCCCCTGGGGTTCGAGCAGCACGGCATAGTCGGCGTTGTCCGGAATCGTCCCGCCGCTGGTCAGTGCCGTCAGTTGGGCCCCGCGCCGTCCGCGCAGGGTACGGGCCACGGTATCGTGGTGCAGGTAGGCGCTGCGCAGGCCCTGGCGGCTGTTGAAACCCTCGGCGAGCATCCGCAGCAGGGCCTGGTAGGTCTGGTCGTTCAGCCCAGAGTAGGGGCTGGCGCGGTGGATCATTTCCAGCAGTGCCGCCTCCTGCCATTCCTGGCAACCGACCTCGGCAACGATCTGCTGCGCCAGCACGTCCAGCGGGGCACGGGGAATCAGCAGGGTATCGAGTTCGCCACGGCGCACGCAGTCGAGCAGGGCGGCACATTCGAGCAGGTCGTCGCGACTGGTCGGGAACAGCCGGCCCTTGGGCGTGCCGCCGACCTGGTGACCGGAACGGCCGACCCGTTGCAGAAATGCCGAGATCGAGCCAGGCGAACCGATCTGGCAGACCAGTTCGACTTCGCCGATATCGATGCCCAGCTCCAGCGAGGCGGTGGCGACCAGCACCCGTAGCGCTCCGCGCTTGAGACGCTGTTCGGCCTCCAGGCGCTGTTCCTTGGCCAGGCTGCCGTGGTGCGCGGCGACGGCCTGCTTGCCGAGGCGCTCGCTCAGGTGGCGGGTCAGGCGTTCGGCCAGGCGCCGGGTATTGACGAACACCAGGGTGGTGCGATGTTCGCGGGTCAGTTCGGCGAGGCGGTCGTAGACCAGCTCCCAGACGTCGGTCGCCATCACCGCGCTCAACGGAACCTTGGGGACCTCGATCGCCAGGTCGCGCGGGCGGGCATGGCCGGTGTCGATGATCTCGCAAGGGCGCTGGCTACCGACCAGCAAGCGCGACACCGCTTCGATGGGCTTCTGCGTGGCCGACAGGCCGATGCGCAGCAATGGCTGACGACACAACACCTGCAGGCGTTCGAGGCTCAGGGCCAGGTGGCTGCCACGCTTGCTGGCGGCGATGGCATGGATTTCATCGACGATCACCGTACCGGTGGTGGCGAGCAGGCGCCGCCCGGATTCGGAGCCGAGCAGTACGTACAGTGATTCCGGAGTGGTAACCAGGATGTGCGGTGCGCGCTTGCGCATCTGCACGCGCTCCTTGTCCGGGGTATCGCCGGTGCGCACCGCCGTATCGATCCGCAGTGCGGGCAGCCCCTGGCGCTCCAGTTCGGCGGTGATGCCGGCCAATGGCTCCTGCAGGTTGATGCGGATATCGTTGGACAGCGCCTTGAGCGGCGAGACATACACCACGCGGGTCTCGGCCGGCAGCTTGCCGTCCTGGTCGAGTCCCTGGCGCACCAGGTCGTCGATGACCGCGAGAAAGGCCGTGAGGGTCTTGCCGGAGCCGGTGGGCGCGGCGATCAGCGTCGACTGGCGCCGGGCGATCAGCGGCCAGGCCCGGGCCTGGGCGGCAGTGACGTCCGGGAAGGTCTTGCGAAACCAGGCGCTGACGGCCGGGTGAAAACCCGCCAGGACGCCGGGGACCGATTCGGGAAGGTTCATATCCCCTTTATGCGGCCGCCGGCCGCAGCTTGCAAGCGCCATGGGCTTGTTCACGCCTCCTGGCACTTTCTCCGTGACGGTTGCATCCAAAACCCGCAAAATGCAACGATTATGGTTATTGCCAATGGGGAAACCCCGGTTTTCCATACACTTTCATCGTTCTGAACTGATTCTGGGCCAGCTGACTCTATGCGAATGCGCCTTATGTTATTGGGCGGCGGGAATGCCCTCGGGCAGGCGCTGATTCGCCTGGGGGCGGAGGAAGACATCAGCTTCCTCGCCCCCCGCCCGCCGCAGGACGGCTGGGACGCCGCGAGCCTGACGCAACTGCTGGACGACACCCGTCCGGATGCGTTGATCAACCTCGCCTATTATTTCGACTGGTTCCAGGCTGAAACGGTCAGCGAAACCCGCCTGGCCGGCCAGGAGAGTGCGGTCGAGCGTCTGGCCGAACTTTGCCAGCATCACAACATCATCCTCGTCCAGCCCTCCAGCTATCGGGTTTTCGATGGCTCGCGGGCGACCGCCTACAGCGAAAAGGACGAGCCGGTACCGCTCGGCCTGCGTGGCCAGGCCCTGTGGCGCATCGAGCAGAGCGTTCGGGCGACCTGCCCGCAGCATGTGCTGCTGCGTTTCGGCTGGTTGCTGGATGACAGCCGCGAAGGCTCGCTGGGACGCTTCCTGGCGCGTGCCGAGCAGCCGCAAGAGCTGCTCTTGGCCGATGACCGACGCGGCAACCCGACGCCGGTGGACGACGCGGCGCGGGTGATCATCTCGGTGCTCAAGCAACTCGATTGCGCGGCGCCGCTGTGGGGCACCTATCACTACGCCGGGCATGAAGCGACCACGCCGCTGGCGCTGGGCCAGGCGATCCTGGGTGAAGCGCGCAGCTACCGCTCGCTGGCGATCGAGGCACCCACCGCCCAGGCCCACGCGGCCCGCCCGGATGCCGCCGAGGAGCCGCAGCACGCGGTGCTGGCCTGCAAGAAAATCCTTCACACCTTCGGCATCAAGCCCCGCGCCTGGCGCGCCGGGCTGCCGGCTTTACTGGACAGGTTCTACCGTCATGGCTGATGCCCCCATTCTGATCACCGGTGGCGCCGGCTTCATTGGTTCCAACCTGGCCGAGTTGCTGTTGGCCAAGGGTTACTCGATTCGCGTGCTGGACGACCTGTCGACCGGCAAGCGCGGCAACCTGGCGCTGGACGACCCACGGGTCGAACTGATCGAGGGCGACGTGGCCGATGCCGCGCTGGTTGCCCGGGTCATGGTCGGCTGCCAGGCGGTGGTGCACCTGGCGGCCGTGGCTTCGGTGCAGGCGTCGGTGGACGACCCGGTGCGGACCCACCAGAGCAACTTCATCGGCACGCTGAACGTCTGCGAGGCCATGCGCCAGGCGGGCGTCAAGCGGGTGCTGTTCGCCTCCAGCGCGGCGGTGTACGGCAACAACGGCGAAGGCGAGTCGATCGTCGAGGACACGCCCAAGGCGCCGCTGACCCCCTACGCCTCGGACAAGCTGGCCAGCGAATACTACTTCGACTTCTACCGCCGCCAGCATGGCCTGGAACCGGTGATCTTCCGCTTCTTCAACGTGTTCGGCCCGCGTCAGGATCCGTCCTCGCCGTATTCCGGGGTGATCAGCATCTTCAGCGAACGGGCCGAGAGGGGCTTGCCGATCACCGTGTTCGGCGATGGCGAGCAGACCCGCGATTTCATCTACGTCGGCGACCTGGTGGATGTGCTGGTGCAGGCGCTCGAAGCGCCACGGGTGGAGGAAGGCGCGATCAACGTCGGCCTGAACCGCTCCACCACCCTCAACCAGCTGTTGCAGGCGCTGGCCGAAGTGGTCGGGCCGCTGCCGCCGGTGAGCTACGCGCCGGCCCGTTCCGGTGATATCCGCCATTCGCGGGCGAACAACCAGCGTCTGCTGGCGCGTTTCGCGTTCCCCGAGCCGACGCCGATGAGCGTCGGGCTGGCTCGCTTGCTGGGCCGTTGAGGCCCTTCGGCACAAATGAAAAAGGCGCCTTTCGAGGCGCCTTTTTTCGTGCGGGCTGGGTCAGAACTTGTAGCCCAGGCCAACCATGTAGACCATTGGGTCGACATCGACGTTGACCTTGGCCCGGGTGCCGCCGGCCACGGCATTGTTGTCGACATAGGCAGTGGTGTCGATGTCGATGTAGCGGACCTGGGCGTTGATCATCAGCTTGTCGGTGAGCATGTAGTCGGCACCGACCTGCCAGGCCACGCCCCAGGAGTTCTTCGCACGGAAGTTGTCGAAGCCGGCGGCGCTCGCCTCGCTGCCAACGTGCTCGTCGTAGATCCAGGTGTAGTTGATACCCGCGCCCAGGTAAGGCTGGAAGGCCGACTTGGCGTCGAGCGGGTAGTAGACCAGGCTCAGGGTCGGTGGCAGGTGCTTGAGGGTACCGAGCTTGCCGTTGGCGGCGCCCAGGGCGGTGTTCTTGATCTTCACGTCATGCTCGAATGGGGTCGCCGCCAGCAGCTCGATACCCAGGTGGTCGGTGACCATGTAAGCGAAGTTCAGACCCAACTGGGTGTCGCTGCTCATGGTCGCCTTGCCGCCGAGGTCGGCGCCGGCCAGCGGGCCACGGTCGACCTTGACGCTGGAACTGTCGGCTTTCGGATTGACCGTGATCGCACCGGCGCGAACGATGATGTCACCGGCATCGTGGGCGTGGGCGAGTGGGGCGGCGAGGGCGAGCGCAACGAGAGAGGCGCTGAGCAGTGACTTGTGCATGAGGGGCTCCAGAGGATGTTTCGAATTCACTGGATCCAATGGTAAGGAGCGGACCGATCAGGTCCTTGACTCAGCTCAATGAAAGGCCAATCGAGCGCAGTCGGGGAGTCGGATGTTGTCTGTCCGGGCGCATTCGCGGGCAAGCCCGGCTCCTACAGGTCTGCCGTGGCTACACCGATTGTGGCTGGGCACAAAACGGCAGGAACCGGGCTTGTCGGGACGCCGCATCGCCGCGAATGCGCCAGTCCGGTTCCCAACCAGCCGCTTGCTTCAATCCGGCAACTCGTACACATAGATCTTCTGCGCTTCCATGCTGTACCCGGCATCCGCCAGCTCGCTGGTGCTCGGCTTGACCTGCAGCACACCCTCGATCCAGTACGGCTGGTACAACTCGTCGAGCTTGACTCCCAGCTCGCTGGTCACGTGCACGATCTGGTTCGATGGCGGGGGCGGCACATGGATGCAGGCGCCGAAGTACGGTACCAGCAGGAACTCCGTGGTCCGGCCTTCCTCGCTCACCTCCAGCGGCACGATGTAGCCTGGCAAGCGCACATGCTGACCATCGAGAGCCTTGACCACCGGTGCGTTGGGCAACGCCTGCTTGGCCGCCGGAGCGGCCTCGGGGTCCATGTTGCCCAGTTGCGAGAGGTCGTGCAGTGGGCGCATATCGGGCACCTCCGGTGGTGCATCCGGCGGGATCATCTCCTGCCAGACCAGCTCGCGGATCGTGTCCTTGGCCCAGGTGGGCAGCCCCACCACCAACAGCAGGGCCAACAGGACGCGGGGCAATACGGTTCTCTTCATCGCACAAGGGCTCACAAACGAATGGACAGGCCGTCGGCCAGTGACTGTCGATAGGCGCGCCAGGCTGGCACACTGCCCATCAACAGGGCGGCCACGAGGATACCGCCGAGCAGCGTCCATTCATATTCGCTTGGCCAGGACAGCGGCAGATAGAGACCGTAGTTGGACTGCACGTAGCCCTGGGCCAGGGCAATACCCAGGTACAACAGGCCGAGCCCGGACGCCACGCCGGCCAGCGCCAGGGCGAAGGCTTCCAGCACCAGCAGGCTGGCGATATGCCAAGGCCGCGCGCCCACCGAACGCAGGATCGCCATCTCCCGGCGGCGTTCGTTGAGGCTGGTGAGGATCGCCGTGAGCATGCCGATCAGGCCGGTCAGCACCACGAACAGCGAGACCACGAACAGGGCCTTTTCCGCCGTGCCCATCAGGCTCCAGAGTTCCTGCAGGGCCACGCCGGGGAGGATCGCCAGCATCGGCTCGCCACGGAATTCATTGATCTCGCGTTGCAGGGCGAAGGTCGCGATCTTGCTCTTGAGGCCGAGCATGAAGGCGGTGATCGCCTGGGGCGTGAGGTCCATGTTGCGCGCCTGGTCGGCGCTGATCCGCCCGGCGCCGTGAGCCGGTACGCCGTTGTGCCAGTCGATGTGAATCGCCTCCATGCCGCCGAGGCTGATGTGCAACGTGCGATCGACCGGCGTGCCGGTGCGCTTGAGGATGCCGACTACGGTGAACGGCTTGTCGTCGTGCTTGACCAGGCTGATCGCTGCCACGCCGTGGGCCAGCACCAGCTTGTCACCAAGCTTGTAGTGCAGGGCCTCGGCGACTTCGGCACCGAGCACCACTTCGAACGGGTCGCTGGCGAAGGCGCGGCCGCTGGCCAGTTCCAGGTTTTGCTGGTGACCGTACTGGTAGTGCTCGAAGTACGACTCGTTGGTCCCCAGCACCCGGTAGCCGCGGTGCGAGTCGCCGAGGGACATCGGGATCGCCCATTTCACCCGTGGGTCGTTGGCGAAGTGCTCGAAGCTGTCCCAGCGGATGTTGTTGGTGGCGTTGCCGATGCGGAACACCGAGTACAGCAGCAGGTTCACCGAGCCCGAGCGGGCGCCGACGATCAGGTCGGTGCCGCTGATGGTGCTGGCGAAACTGGCGCGAGCCTCGGTGCGCACCCGCTCCACCGCCAGCAGCAGGCAGACCGAGAGGGCGATGGCGAAGGCCGTGAGCAGGGCGGTAAAGCGGCGGTTGGCCAGGCTGGCCAGGGCCAGTCGAAACAGATACATCTCAGACCTCCGCGGGCGCGGCCGCGCGATTGAGTTCGGCCAGGGACAGGTGACGGTCGAACAATGACGCCAGGCTCTGGTCATGGCTGACGAACAGCAGGCTGGAGCCGGCCTCGCGGCATTCGGCGAACAGCAGCTGGATGAAGGCCTCGCGGGCGTCGTAGTCGAGCGCCGAAGTCGGCTCGTCGGCGATCACCAGCTCTGGCTGGCCGATCAGCGCGCGGGCGGCGGCGACGCGCTGCTGCTGGCCGATCGATAGCGAATCGGCGCGGCGTTCCAGCAGCGCCGGATCCTTCAGGCCCAGGTGGGCGAGCAGGGTCGCGGCGGCCTGATCGACACTGCCGTGGCGCTGGGTGGCACGACTGGCACGCAGCCTGGAGAAATGGCAAGGCAGCTCGACGTTCTCGCGCACCGAGAGAAACGGCAGCAGGTTGAACTGCTGGAAGATGTAGCCGGTGTGATCGACGCGGAAACGGTCGCGGGCACCGGCGCCGAGTTCGGTCAGTTCCTGGCCGAGCAGGCGGATGCTGCCGCGGCTGGGTTTCTGCACGCCGCCGAGCAGGCCGAGCAGGGTGGTCTTGCCACTGCCGCTGGGGCCCTTGAGAAACAGGGTTTCGCCGGGTTCCAGGCGGAACGCCGGAATATCCAGCAACTGCGGATGCCCGGGCCAGTTGAAGCCCAGGTCGGACAGTTCGATAAGTGCTTGGGTCATGGAAACCGCTTCACGAATGATGAGCCCTGTAGGAGCCGGCTTGCTGGCGATAGCGATGCCACTGGCACCACCGCCGGGTGGCCGCCTGCGGCGGATCGTCGGAACGCCGCCCGCAGCAAGCCGGCTCCTACAAAGGTGCGTTATGTCAGAACTTCAGGGTAGCGGCCTTCGGCGTCGCATCGACACCCTGCTGACCGCTTGGCGAGATCAGTTGTACCTGGATTTTCTGCGTGGCGGGGAAGGTCTTGAAAACTTGGCTCAGGTCGAGCTGCTTGAGCGCCGCCGGCGTGCTGCAGGTGAACTGGTAGTGCGCGTGGATCTCGCTGTGGTCGTGGTGATGTTCGTGCTCACCGGCGGCCTCGGCATGGTCGTCATCATCGTCATCGTGGTCGGCATCTTCCGGCGCCTTGTCGCCGAACAGTGGGCTTTCCAGTTCCTGGTTGGCGACCACGCAGCCGGCGCCCTTGGGCAGGTTGAACAGCTCCAGCGGCTTGTCCAGCAGCGCGCGCACGGCAGCGACCTTGGCCTTGTCGGCGTCGCTGGTGGCCGCGTGCTCGAAGCCCACCAGGTTCATCGCCGGGCTTTGCAGCTCCAGCTCCAGGGTCTGGGCATCCAGCACCGCGTTCAGGCGGCCTACGCCGTGTTCGTGGGCACCGAGGCTGCCATGTTCTTTTTCATGGGCCTGGGCAGCGACCAGGGGCAGCAAGGCGAAAGGCAGGGCGAGAAGCAGGCGGCGCATGGGCGTTTCTCCGGAAACGGCGATCAGGGATTTTGTTATGTGATCTTATAACGTTTCCTGCTGTTTCGGCCACCCGCTTGGCTATCCCGCTGACGCGTGGGAGCATGCGCCTTGCCAGTGGCACAGAAGATGAGCGAGGACCGAGGCATGGTGAGGATTCGTGGGACCGTCGGCGCATGGCCGGTGGATTTGACGCTGGAACTGGATGACAGCGAATGGGCCCGGCTGGGCGCGCGATTGCAGGGTATGGAGCCACGGCAAGTGGCCGCCACTGCGGTGCCGAGCAAGCCGGCAAGCCAGGACGACACCCAATGGCAACTGGCCCGGGATCTGCTGCGCCGGGCCGGGCAATTGAGTGGCCCGGAACTGTTGGAACAGTTGGAGGCGCTGACGGGCACCACGGCGGCCGGCAAGCGCTTGCTGGTGCGGCTGCGCCATAGCAGCGAGGTCAAGGTCGAGAGTGGTACGGATTCGCCGCTCTACAGTTGGATCGGTGGTTGATTGCCGGCGACACGACACCGAAAAATCTTCTTCATTACCTCGCGTCAACTGTCGACGTCTTGACCCAGGTCATCGCACGTTCAGGATTCTTGGCTAGAGTTATCCATTGGCAGGCAGTTTTCGCCGCCACCGTGATTGCCAAGAGGCGCCGGCGATGTCCCGTGCGCCCCCACCTGATCAGGAGTGCACGATGGACCTCAACCGTCGGCAGTTCTTCAAGGTCGCCGCCATCGGCCTTGGAGGCTCGAGCCTTGCGGCGTTGGGCATGGCCCCGACGCAGGCATTCGCCGAGCAGGTGCGCCACTTCAAGCTGGCGCATACCAAGGAAACCCGCAACACCTGTCCCTACTGCTCGGTCGGCTGCGGCCTGATCCTGTACAGCCAGGGCGACGCGGGCAAGAACGTCAAGCAGAACATCATCCATATCGAGGGCGACGCGGACCATCCGGTCAACCGCGGCACTCTCTGCCCGAAAGGCGCCGGCCTGCTGGACTTTATCCACAGCCCGAGCCGACTGATGTACCCCGAGGTACGCAAGCCCGGCAGCCAGGAATGGACCCGCATCGGTTGGGACGAAGCGCTCGATCGCGTCGCCGAGCTGATGAAGCAGGACCGCGATGCCAACTTCATCGAGAAGAATGCCCAGGGCCAGACGGTCAACCGCTGGCTCACCACGGGGTTCCTTGCCGCGTCCGCCGCTTCCAGCGAAGCCGGCTACCTGACGCACAAGGTGATCCGCTCGCTCGGCATGCTGGGGTTCGATAACCAGGCGCGTGTCTGACACGGTCCGACGGTGGCAAGTCTTGCCCCGACGTACGGCCGTGGCGCCATGACCAATCACTGGTCTGACATCGCCAACGCGAACCTGGTCCTGGTGATGGGCGGCAACGCTGCCGAAGCGCATCCGTGCGGCTTCAAGTGGGTGACCGAAGCCAAGGCGCACAACAAGGCGCGGCTGATCGTGGTCGACCCGCGGTTCACCCGTACCGCCTCGGTGGCGGACTACTATGCGCCGATCCGCACCGGTAGCGACATCGCCTTCATGGGCGGGCTGATCAACTATCTGCTGAGCCATGACAGGATCCAGCACGAATACGTGCGCAACTACACTGACGTGTCGTTCATCGTCAAGGCTGGCTATGGCTTCGAGGATGGCCTGTTCAGCGGCTACGACGCGGCCAGGCGCAGCTATGTCGACAAGTCCGGCTGGGGTTATGAACTCGGCGAGGACGGGTTTGCCAAGGTCGATCCGACCCTGCAGCACCCGCGTTGCGTCTACCAGTTGATGAAGCAGCACTACAGCCGCTACACGCCGGAAGTGGCGAGCATGACCTGTGGCATGCCCCAGGACCGGATGATGACGATCTGGGAAGAGATCGCCACCTGCTCGGCACCGGGCAAGACCATGACCATCCTCTATGCCCTGGGCTGGACCCAGCATTCGATCGGTGCGCAGATCATCCGCAGCGCGGCGATGGTGCAACTGTTGCTGGGCAACGTCGGCATGCCGGGAGGCGGGGTCAACGCCCTGCGCGGGCACTCCAACATCCAGGGCCTGACCGACCTGGGGCTGCTGTCCAACTCGCTGCCGGGCTACCTGACCCTGGCCGGTGATGCCGAGCAGGACTACGCCACCTTCATCGACAAGCGTGCACCCAAGCCGCTGCGGCCGGGGCAACTGTCCTACTGGCAGAACTACGGCAAGTTCCACGTCAGCCTGATGAAGGCCTGGTATGGCGCCAACGCCACCGCAGCCAACAACTGGGGCTACGACTGGCTGCCCAAGCTCGACGTGCCGGCCTACGACGTGCTGCGCATGTTCGAGATGATGGGTCAGGGCAAGGTCAACGGCTACATGTGCCAGGGCTTCAATCCGATTGCCGCGCTGCCGGACAAGAACCGCGTCACCGCCGCCCTGGGCAAGCTCAAGTGGCTGGTGGTCATGGACCCGCTGGCCACCGAAACCTCGGAGTTCTGGCGCAACGCCGGGCCGTTCAACGACGTCGACACGGCCAACATCCAGACCGAGGTGATCCGCCTGCCCACCACCTGCTTCGCCGAGGAGGACGGCTCGCTGGTCAACAGCAGTCGCTGGCTGCAATGGCACTGGAAGGGCGCCGATGGCCCCGGTGAAACCCGTACCGATGTGCAGATCATGAGCGAACTGTTCCTGCGCCTGCGTCATCGCTACCAGGCCGAGGGTGGTGCCTATCCGGACCCGATGCTCAATATCAGCTGGCCGTACAAGATTCCCGAGGAGCCTTCGCCCGAAGAGCTGGCCAAGGAGATGAACGGCTGGGCGGTCAGCGACCTGAGCGACGCGAGCGGCACCACGCTCAAGGCCGGCCAGCAACTCTCTGCCTTTGCCCAGTTGAAGGACGACGGCAGCACCGCGTCCGGCTGCTGGATCTTCGCCGGCTGCTGGACCGAGCAGGGCAACCAGATGGCCCGGCGTGACAACAGCGACCCGTACGGCATGCACCAGGTGCAGAACTGGGCCTGGGCCTGGCCGGCCAACCGCCGCATCCTCTACAACCGTGCCTCCAGCGACCCGCAGGGCAAGCCCTGGGATCCGGAGAAAAAACGCCTGGTGTGGTGGAACGGCAAGGCCTGGGGCGGCACCGACGTGCCGGACTTCAAGGTCGACTCGCCGCCGGAAGCGGGGATGAATCCGTTCATCATGAACCCCGAAGGCGTGGCGCGGTTCTTTGCGCTCGACAAAATGGCCGAAGGGCCGTTCCCCGAGCACTACGAACCGTTCGAGACGCCGATCGGCATCAACCCGCTGCACCCGCAGAACAAGAAGGCGATCAGCAACCCGGCCGGGCGGATCTTCGATTCGGTGTGGGATACCCTCGGCAAGCACGAGGAATATCCCTACGCGGCGACCACCTACCGGCTGACCGAACACTTCCACTTCTGGAGCAAGCATTGCCGGCTCAACGCGATTGCCCAGCCCGAGCAGTTCGTCGAGATCGGCGAGGTGCTGGCCAACGAGAAGGGGATCAAGGCCGGCGATCGGGTGCGGGTATCGAGCAAGCGCGGACACATCGACGCGGTGGCGGTGGTGACCAAGCGGATCCGTCCGCTGCGGGTCAACAACCAGACCGTGCACCAGATCGGCATCCCGTTGCACTGGGGCTTCACCGGCACGACCCGGCATGGCTACCTGACCAACACCCTGGTGCCGTTCCTCGGTGACGGCAACACCCAGACGCCGGAGTCCAAGTCGTTCCTCGTCAAAGTGGAGAAACTCTGATGGCCAGCCAAGACATCATCGCCCGCTCCGCCACGACCACCGTGCCGCCTTCGGTACGCCAGCAGCAGGAAGTCGCCAAGCTGATCGACACCACCCAGTGCATCGGCTGCAAGGCCTGCCAGGTGGCGTGCTCGGAGTGGAACGAACTGCGTGACGAGGTCGGCCACAACCATGGCACCTACGACAACCCCCAGGACCTCAGTGCCGAAACCTGGACCCTGATGCGCTTCACCGAACACGAGCGCGACGACGGCAACCTGGAGTGGCTGATCCGCAAGGACGGCTGCATGCACTGCGCCGATCCCGGTTGCCTGAAGGCCTGCCCGAGCCCGGGGGCGATCATCAAGCACGCCAACGGTATCGTCGACTTCAACCAGGACCACTGCATCGGTTGCGGCTACTGCATCACCGGCTGCCCGTTCAACATCCCGCGGATCTCGCAGAAGGACCACAAGGCCTACAAGTGCACCCTGTGTTCCGACCGCGTGACCGTCGGCCTGGAGCCGGCCTGCGTGAAGACCTGCCCGACCGGGGCGATCGTCTTCGGCAGCAAGGACGAGATGAAGGTGCATGCCGCCGAGCGTATCGTCGACCTCAAGTCGCGTGGCTACGACAAGGCCGGGCTGTACGATCCGGATGGCGTCGGCGGCACCCACGTGATGTACGTGCTGCACCATGCCGACACGCCGAAGCTGTACGCCGGTTTGCCGGAACAACCGGTGATCAGCCCGCTGGTCGGCCTGTGGAAAGGCGTGACCAAGCCGCTGGCGCTGCTGGCCATGGGCGCGGCGGTGCTGGCCGGGTTCTTTCACTATGTGCGGGTCGGGCCGCAGCGGGTCGAGGAGGAGGAACATCCGACTCCGCCCGACGGCAGTGTCCACCCGGTGGATCCCTCGGTGCATGTCTATGATCCGAACCGGCCCGACGGGCAGGGGGAGCAGCGGCCATGAAGGACAACAAGCCTATCCTGCGCTACAACGCCAACGAGCGCAGCAACCACTGGATCGTCGCGATCCTGTTCGTGCTGGCCGGGTTGTCGGGGCTGGCGCTGTTTCATCCGGCGCTGTTCTGGCTGAGCAACCTGTTCGGCGGCGGGCCGTGGACACGCATCCTGCACCCGTTCATCGGGGTGGCGATGTTCGTGTTTTTCCTCGGGCTGGTGCTGCGCTTCTGGCGCGCCAACTTCATCACCGCCAATGACCGGCTGTGGCTGCGCCGGGTCGACCGGGTGATGCGCAACCAGGAAGAAGGCGTGCCGCCGATCGGCAAGTACAACGCCGGGCAGAAGCTGCTGTTCTGGACCCTGCTGGCGTGCATGCTGGTGCTGCTGGTCAGCGGCGTGGTGATCTGGCGGGCGTACTTCAGTCACTACTTTGGCATCGGCGCGATCCGTTTGAGTGCCTTGCTGCATGCACTGGCGGCGTTCGTACTGATCCTCAGCATCATCGTGCACATCTACGCCGGGATCTGGATCAAGGGATCGATTGGCGCCATGCTGCATGGCTGGGTCAGCCGGGCCTGGGCACGCAAGCATCATGAACTGTGGTACCGCGAGGTGACCGGCGACAAGAGCCCTCACGACCACGGCGGAAAACAAGGATGAACGTTTGAGCACCATTCTCGAACCCGGACAGATCGAAGCGTCGGCGGTAGCGCCGCCGTTCCTGCATTTGCCGCCGGCCAACCTCTTCGAACTGCGTGCCGTACGCCTGGAACAGCTCGCCGAGGGGCATGCCCTGGGCGACTACCTGCGCCTGATCGCGCAACTGTGCCGGGTCCAGCAGCAACTGATCGACCATCCGCCTGGTGGCGTGCCGGTGGCCGAGGAGCGTCAGCGCCTGTGTATCAGCCATGGGCTGCCGCCGTTGGCGGCGGACAGCCTGGTGCGTGAGGGACCGTGGCTGGCCTGGCTGCAGGCGTTGCTCGAACATCTGGCACCGCCAGGGGACGGGGCGCTGGCCGACGCGGTGCAGCGCTTGCGCGACAGCGACGACAGCCAGCGCAAGGGGTGGGGCATCGCCCTGCTCGGCGGGCAGTACGATGCCGTGCCGGCCGCCCTGGTGCCCTTTATCGGCGCCGCGCTGCAGGCGGCCTGGTCCAGTTGGCTGCTGGCCTTGCCCAGCCCGGAACTCAAGCCTGCCGGCAGCCTGGCCCAATGTCCGGCCTGCGGTTCGCCGGCCATGGCCGGGGTGGTGCGCAACCGTGGCAAGCACAATGGCCTGCGTTATCTGGCGTGCTCGCTGTGCGCCTGTGAATGGCATGTCGTGCGGGTCAAGTGCGTGTACTGCGAGTCGAGCAAGGACCTGCGCTACACCAGTATCGAGGATGACCGACACGCGCCCGGCAAGGCGCCGTTGCGGGCCGAGTGCTGTCCGAGTTGCCAGGGCTACCTCAAGCAGAGCTACCTGGAGAACGACGCTGCGGGCGAGCCGTTGGCCGATGACCTGGCGAGCCTGGCCCTGGATATCCGGCTGGACGAGGAGGGCTTCCAGCGCCTGGCCCCGAACCTGATGCTGGCGCCCGGGGGAGGGTGAGTGGCTACACTGGAAAATCGCGTTGCCCTCATTCGCGGGCAAGCCGCGCTCCTACAAGGTGGAGTCGTTCACCTATTGGGTGGCGTGCAGGCTCCTGTAGGAGCGGCCGGCCGACGCTCGGTTGCCCGCGAATGGGCCCGTCCCGACACCGAATGAACTAAAGGTTGCCCGAATGCCCGCGAACCTCGCCAACGTCCCCCCACGCCTGCCCTCCATCGACACCCTGCTGCGCCATCCCGCTTGCCAGCCGTTGCTCGACCGCCATGGCCGCGACGCTGTCCTGGCCACCCTGCGCCAACTGCTCGACGACCTGCGCGAGCCCGTTCGCCAGGGCCAGTTGAGCGCGCCGGAACTGGCTGCCGAAGTCCTGCTCGGCCGCGCCGGCGAGCGCCTGGCGATCCAGCAGCGCAGCCAGGTCCGTCGGGTGTTCAACCTGACCGGCACGGTGTTGCACACGAACCTCGGCCGGGCGCTGCTGCCCGAAGAGGCTGTCGAAGCCATGCAGACCGCCGCCCGCTACCCGCTCAATCTCGAATTCGACCTGGACACCGGCAAGCGCGGCGACCGCGATGATCTGATCGAGGGGTTGATCCGCGAGCTGACTGGCGCTGAAGCGGTCACCGTGGTCAACAACAACGCCGCGGCCGTGCTGCTGGCGCTCAACAGTCTGGGCGCGCGCAAGGAAGGTATCATCTCCCGTGGCGAACTGATCGAGATCGGCGGCGCCTTCCGCATCCCCGACATCATGGCCCGCGCCGGCGTGCGCCTGCACGAGATCGGCACCACCAACCGCACCCACGCCCGCGACTACGAGGGCGCGATCAACCCGCGCACCGGCCTGTTGATGCGCGTGCATTGCAGCAACTACAGCATCCAGGGTTTCACTACCCAGGTGCCCACCGCCGAGCTGGCGCGTATTGCCCATCAACATGAGTTGCCCCTGCTCGAAGACCTGGGCAGCGGCAGCCTGCTCGACCTCACCCGCTGGGGGCTGCCCGCCGAGCCGACCGTGCGCCAGGCGCTGGTCGACGGCGCCGATATCGTCACCTTCAGCGGCGACAAGCTGCTCGGCGGGCCCCAGGCCGGGATCATCGTCGGCCGCAAGGAACTGATCGCGAAGATCAAGAAGAACCCGCTCAAGCGCGCCCTGCGGGTGGACAAGATCACCCTGGCGGCACTCGAAGCGGTGCTGGCGCTCTACCGCAACCCGGACCGCCTGGCCGAGCGCCTGCCGAGCCTG
>NZ_AQOH01000360.1 GCF_000364705.1 Pseudomonas fuscovaginae SE-1
CGCTTGCCCAGCGCGGCGCTGTGCCTGCGCCCGCTGGTATCGAAGCGCCTGCGCGGGCGCAGCCTGCATGTGCTGGAACGGGCACTGCGCGATCTGCCAGTGCCAGTATTGGGGCGCATCGATGACGATGCGCTGTGGCTCGACCTGCGCCAGTTGGACGATGAAGCCCAGTGGTTGGCGCAACTGCCGGCGCTGCAGTTGGGGGCGGTGCAGTGATCGTCGGCACCGCCGGACACATCGACCACGGCAAGACCGCACTGCTCCAGGCCCTGACCGGCCAGGCCGGCGACCAGCGCCAGGAGGAGCGCGCCCGCGGCATGACCATCGACCTCGGCTATCGCTACGCCGCGCTCGGCGAGGGAGAGGGGTTGACCGGTTTTATCGACGTGCCGGGGCACGAGCGGTTTATCCACAACATGCTGGCCGGTGCCCACGGTATCGACCTGGTGCTGTTGGTGGTGGCGGCCGACGACGGGGTCATGCCGCAGACCCGTGAACACCTGGCGATCATCGAATTGCTGGGTATTCCCCAGGCGCTGGTGGCGATCAGCAAGAGTGACCGGGTGGACCCGGCACGGCTGGCTGAAGTCCAGGCGCAAGTGACCGAGCTGCTGGCGTCGGGGCCCTACGCATCGGCGGCGCTCTTTCCGCTGTCGAGTCTCTCCGGACAGGGGATCGAGCCGCTGCGCCAGGCGTTGCGCGAGGCCCAGGGGCGTGTGCGCCAACGTAGTGTCCAGGGCGGTTTTCGCCTGGCGGTCGACCGGGCGTTTTCGGTTTCGGGGGCCGGTATCGTCGTCACCGGCACGGCGCTGGCCGGGCAGGTCGCTGTCGCTGACACCCTGCTGCTGGGAACGGCCGGCAAGGCGGTGCGGGTGCGGGGTCTGCATGCGCAGAACCAGGCCGCGTCGCAGGCTGTTGCCGGGCAACGGGTGGCGCTGAACATCAGCGCCGACCGCCTGGCGGTGGAGCAGGTGCACCGGGGTGACTGGCTGTTGCCGTCGTGGCTGCATGCACCGAGTTCGCGAGTCGACATCGAGCTTCATCTGTTACCCGGTGAAACCCGTACCTTTGAACACTTCAGTGCCGTGCATGTGCATCTCGGTACCCAGGACGTCACCGCCCGCGTCGCCTTGCTCGAAGGCGAAAAGCTCCTGGCCGGCCAGCGCATGTTCGCCCAGTTGCTGCTCAACGCACCGTTGCAGGCGGTGCACGGTGATCGTCTGGTCCTGCGCGATCAGCGCGCCCAGCGCACCCTGGGTGGCGGACGCGTGCTCGATCCGTTTGCGCCCAGCCGGCAGCGTCGCAGCGAGGCGCGCCTGCGCCAGTTGCAGGTGCTGCGCGGGGCCAGCACGCTGGAACAGGCCTTGCCGGCCCTGCTCGACACTGCGCCGGGCGGACTCGACCCGCAACGCCTGGAGCGGCAGTTCAATCGTCTGCGCGAGAGCTGGCAACTGCCCGAGCATGTCCAGGTGCTCGCCACCCGCCAGGGCCAGTTGCTGTTCGCCCGGCCGCAGTGGCAGGCGCTCAGGAACCAGTTGCTGGCGCGGCTGGCGCAGTTTCACCAGCAGGAGCCCGACCAGCTTGGCCCCGACCGCGATCGGCTGCGCCGTTTCTGCGCCTTGCCACTGGAGCGTCCGGCCTTTGTCTGCCTGCTGGATGAGTTGCTGGCCGAGGGCGCGATCAGCAGCAGCGGCCCGTGGCTGCACCTGCCGGATCACAAGGTGCAACTGAGCGAGGCCGACGAGTCGCTGTGGCAGCGCCTGCAGCCACGCTTGCTGGCGGGCGGGTTCGATCCGCCGTGGGTCAGGACCCTGGCCGGCGAGGAAAAACGGGAGGAGGGCGAAGTCCGCCTGCTGTTGCGCAAGCTCGCCCGACTGGGCCTGTTGCACCAGGTGGTACGTGACCTGTTCTATCCTGAGGCGACCTTGCAGCACATGGCCGAGCTGCTGTCGCGGCAGGCTGCGGCATCGCCGATAGTGCAGGTGGCGGCGTTTCGCGATATGTTGGGCATCGGTCGCAAGCGCAGTGTGCAGATACTGGAATACTTCGACCGCATCGGTCTGACCCGCAGGGTCGCCGACCAGCGTCATATCCGTGTTGACAGTGCCCTGGCCCGGCAGCAGGCCCGGCACTGAACATCCAGGGAAGGCAATCGCGCCCGGTGGCGCGGCCGGGCTTCAAACCCGGTTGGGGACGGCAGCCGTTCCCGGGCAGGTTCGACTCCCGCTGCCTTCCGCCAATTGTGTGCAGGGCTTGCCCGCGAATAGTCTCGAAAGAGCAGCGCTTACGCGCGCTCCCCACACAGATCCAGGGCAAACCACTGCTCTGCCGTCTGCACATCCAGCCCCGCGCCGAGTAACGCGAACAACTTGCCCAACGCCGCTTCACGGGTCATGCCGCCGCCGCTGACCAGGCCGGTATCGCGCAGGCGACTGCCGGCAGCGTAGGTGTCGAACACCACCGAACCTTCCGGGCACTGGCTGATGGCGACGATCAGCACGCCACGCTGACGTGCCTCGTGCAGCACATCGAGCAGGGCCTGGTCGTCGGACGGGCCGGTGCCACTGCCGTAGCATTCCAGCACCAGGCCCTGGATGCCGCCGTCGAACAGTCCGCGCAGGTGGGCGGCCTGCAGGCCGGGGTACACCGGCAGCACGGCCAGGTTGACCGGTACCCGTGGCTGACGGTAATCCAGCCGGTCCGGGACCGCCGCCGCCCGCTCGCCTTCGCGATGACGGGCTGGCGCGGTAAAGGCGTCGAAGGCCTCGCTGCGCAGTTTCGAGGCACGGCAGCCGTGCAGCAAATGACCGTGGAAGAACAGTTGCACGCCGCCTGGCAGCCCATGTTCGAAGTGCTTCAGGGCACCGATCAGGTTGTCCCAGGCATCGCTGTCCGGCGCACCGGCCGGCAGCATCGAGCCGGTCAGCAGCACCGGGACCGGCAGGCCGAGCAGCAGGAACGACAGCGCCGCGGCGCTGTAGGCCAGGGTATCGGTGCCGTGCAGCACCAGTACGCCGTCATGGCCGCGCTGTTCGACGGCCTCCACGATGGCGTCGCGCATTGCCAGCCAGTTGGCCTGTTGCATGTTGGCGCTGTCGATCAGCGGGTTGAGTTCCTGCAGCGACCAGGGGACCCGCGGCGCGTCGGCGCAGCCGGCAAGGTATTGGCGCATGCGTGCCTCGAAGCCGCCGGCCGGAGCCAGGCCTTCGGCGGTCTGCAGCATGCCGATGGTGCCCCCGGTATAGAGGACGAGAAGATTCTTGACTGCACCCATGGGAGCATTCCGTAGAGATTTGGAGAGAGAAAGAGACAGCCGCCCACGAACGGGGCGGCTGAGGCAAGGAGAATATCAGCGTTGCGGCTGCGCTTGGGCGGCGGCTTTGTCAGTGACTGTTTCTACTTGCGGGTTGGCTGGCCAGGCGGCACGGTCCAGGTCCAGGTCGTTGAACTTGCTGGA
>NZ_AQOH01000361.1 GCF_000364705.1 Pseudomonas fuscovaginae SE-1
CGGCTGGTCGCCTATGTCTGCGGCGAGCCGGTGCCGGCCGAGCACCTGCGCAGTGCCTTGCTGGGCGGATTGCCGGAGTACATGGTGCCCAGTGCCTTCGTGCACCTGGACAAGCTGCCGCTGACCGCCAACGGCAAGCTCGACCGTCGTGCCCTGCCCGCTCCCGGCCAGGACGCCCTGGCGAGCAAGGCCTACGAGGCCCCGCAAGGCGAGACCGAAGAAGCCATCGCCGAGATCTGGAAAGGCTTGCTGCACCTGGATCAGGTCGGTCGCCATGACGGTTTCCTCGAACTGGGCGGACACTCGCTGCTGGCCGTGCAGTTGCTGTCGCGGCTGCGGCGCAAGCTGGGCGCCCGGATCAGCCTGCGCGAACTGTTCGACGACCCGACCGTGCGTGGCCTGGCTGCGCTGGTCAACGCCAGCGCCCCGAGCGAAGCCCAGTCGATTCCCCGGGCCAACCGCTCGGGTCGGCTGCCGCTGTCGTTCGCCCAGCAACGGCTGTGGTTCCTCGACCACCTGGATCACGCCGCCGGTGCCGCCTACCACCTGCCGATGGCCCTGCGGTTGACCGGCAGGCTGGACAAGGCGGCGCTGCAAGCGACCCTGGATCGCCTGGTGGCCCGCCACGAAACCCTGCGCACCCGCTTTGAACTGGTGGACGGCGAGCCGCTGCAGAAAATCGCCCCGGCCGATACCCGCTTCCCGCTGACGCAACAGGACCTGCGCGCACTGTCGGACGAAGCTCGCCAGACAACGCTGGAACGCCTCGGTCAGGACAATGCGACGCAACTGTTCGATCTGAGCCAGGGCCCGCTGGTGCGCGGCCAGTTGCTGCAAGTGGCGGACGAGGAACATGTGCTGCTGATCACCTTGCACCACATCGTTTCCGATGGCTGGTCCAACAGTGTCCTGGCCCATGAAGTGAGCGTGCTGTACAACGCCTTCAGCCAGGGGCGACAGGACCCGTTGCCGGCCCTGGCGCTGCAGTACGTGGATTATGCCGCCTGGCAGCGCCAGGCCCTGGACGGCCCGGCGCTGCAGGCCCAGATCGATTTCTGGCGCCAGCACCTGGAGGGCGCGCCGAGCCTGCTGAGCCTGCCGCTGGATCGACCGCGTCCGGCGATCCAGAGTTATGCCGGCGGTATCGTCGACTGCGTCTTCTCGCCGAAGCTGAGCGCCGACCTGCGCGCGTTCAGCCAGGCCCAGGGCAGCACGCTGTTCATGGTGCTGCTGGCCGGCTGGTCGGTATTGATGCACCACCTCAGCGGCCAGCACGATGTGGTGGTCGGGACCCCTGTCGCCAACCGTCAGCGTCCGGAGCTGGAGTCGCTGATCGGCTTCTTCGCCAACACCCTGGCATTGCGGATCGATGCTGGCCGCGAGCTGCGGGTGAGCGACATGCTCGGCAGGATCAAGGACCTGACCCTGGCAGCCTACAGCCATCAGGACCTGCCGTTCGAGCAGGTGGTCAGCGCCTTGCAGCCGACCCGCAGCATGAGCCACAGCCCGTTGTTCCAGGTGATGCTGAGCCTGGACAACACGCCGCCGGCACCGTTGCAGTTGCCCGAACTACAGGTGGCCTCCCTGGAAAGCGCCCACCGCACCACGCAGTTCGACCTGTCGTTGTCGCTGGTGGACACGGGAGAAAGGATCGCCGGCAGCCTGCAGTACGCCAGCGATCTGTTCGACACCGGCACCGTGCAGGCTATCGCCGGGCTATTGACCAGGGTCCTGGAAAATCTGGTGAGCGACGCGCAACAGTCAATCGGCCAGTTGCTGCAGAACACCCCGGCACTGCCACGCTCGGCCCATGCCGTGGCGATCGAGGCGCCTGTCGAGGAGCAACGGCCTGAACCACGGCCTTACGAAGCACCCCGCGGTGACACGGAAATCGCCATCGCCCAACTGTGGAAGGAGCTGTTCAAGCTGGAGCAGGTCAGCCGACATGACGATTTCTTCAGCCTCGGCGGTATTTCGCTGATGGCCGTGCAGATGGCCTCACGCCTGCGCAAGGTGCTCGGCAAGCCGATCGCGGTACGCGATCTGTTCGTCGAGCCGACCATCGCCGGTTTCGCCCGCACCCTGGACGGCCAGGCGCGCCCCGGCCAGCACGGCAACCTGGTGGCTGTCCGCCGCACGGGCTCGCAGCGACCGTTGTTCCTGGTCCACCCATTGGGCGGCGAAGTGCAGTATGCCCGGGATCTGGCGTCGGTACTGGACCCGCAGGTGCCGGTCTATGGTCTCGCCGCCAGCGGCCTGGTCGCCGGGGAAACGCCGTTGAACGAGGTGCCGGCCATGGCTGCACGCTATCTGGCAGCCATTCGCCAGGTCCAGCCGCAGGGGCCTTATCGGATCGCGGGTTGGTCGGCCGGTGGCCTGATCGCCTACGAGATGGCCAGGCAGTTGCAAAGCGCTGGCGAGCAGTTGGAGTTCGTCGGCATCATCGACGCTTCGGCACGTCCCGACCCGGCGCCGGCGCAGTCCCTGAGCGAAGCGCAATTCCTGATGGCCTGGCTGCCCGCACAGGTCGAACCCCGGGTGCACCGGCAACTGACCGCACTGGCGCAGGACAATGCCATCGAGGCGATGCTGGCGTTGTGCATGGCCGAGCGCCTGCTGCCGGAGGAACTGCCCCGAGACGTCGATGCCGGGCTGTTGCGCGGCCATCTCGCGGTGGCCTATGCGATACGCCTGGCCATCGGCGCCTATGTCAGCCCGCCCAGCACGCTCAGGGTCTCGCTGTTCACCGCCAGCGGACAGCAACGCAACGATCCGCTGTTGGGCTGGGGCTCGCTGCTTGAGGTCGCGCCGAGCGTCACGGCACTGCCCGGAACGCACAATACGCTGGTCCAGCCACCTCATGTCGAGGCACTGGGCCAGGCGATCTCCCGGGCCTTGAAGGACGGTACGGTTCAATCATCCTGATCAGGGAAAGCGTTTCACTCTGGAAAATCGGCGCCGGCTGAAATGGCGCCGACTCAGCCGCGTAGGATGTCCCTGTTTTCCATTACAGACTTATCCTACGTAGCTGCGTCTAATGATGATCCGCTACTGAATCGTTTTTGTGGATGAATTCACACGTCATGCCTGGGCTGCCAGGTGTCAGGCAAGAAATGGTTTGAGCGTCGAGGGGCGGTGGACGGATTGCCTGCGCCCTGACGACAGAATTGCAAGCTGTTACTGATATGCAGGATCAGCATATGAGCCCACGAACGAATGTCAAAGAAGCAAAGAACTCCCATATCTATATGGAACTGGGGAGACTGATTTCCAGCATCGGGGACGAGACATTCCTGAGCAACATGCATCAGTTGATCAACTCCTCGGTGGCTGTCAGCCGGGTCGAACTCAGCGAGTGGACCGTCGACGACACTCAGTCTTCGGTGGTCGACGTCCAACTGCTGGGGCATGCGGGCCTCGAGCTGAGCCCGCGGATGCAGGCGGTCTGTCCGACCAACGCCAAGCACCGCAACGACCATCCCCTGGTCAAGCGGGTGCTGGAGGTGCAGGACGCGCTGCTGATTCACCTGAATGCCCGGATGAAAAACGAAAAGGACAACAACTGCCTCGGCACCTCCCACCAATGCAGCCTGATTTCACGCAAGGCCAACCGTTGCTGCGTGATCTCACTGCACCGTCCACGGGGGGAACGCGATTACTCCCTGCAGGAGCTGTCCTTCCTGAAATGCCTCTCCGAAACGTTGTTACCGCTGGCGCAAAGGCATGCCCGGGCCTGTCGCCAGGCCGCTGCCAGAAACCCGCGGAAGAAGATACCCCATGCCTCGGGCCTGGAGCAGACGCAACTGCAGCATGAGTTCGGCGAGCGTCTGAATGCCTGCGAGATCACATTGTCGGCGCGGGAAAAGGAGGTCTGCCTGGGCCTGCTGGCCGGCGGCACCGTACCCGAGATCGCGGAAAAACTCCGCGTCAAGAACAGTTCCATCGAAACCTACCTCAAGCGCTCCGCCGCCAAACTGGGCGTCAGCGGACGACACGGATTGGCGAAGTGGATGATAGGAGCAGAATGAACAAGTCCCTGAGCCCCTGGCTGCTGGCCGCACTGACCCTGAGCGGTTGCTCGCTGATTCCGGATTACCAGCGCCCGGCGGCGCCGGTCGCCGCCCAATACCCCAACGCATCCGCCCTTGCCACGGCCCCCGCGGCGCCCCTGGCGGCGGACATGGGCTGGCGCGAGATGTTCCGCGATCCGACGCTGCAACAACTGATAGAAAGCGCCTTGCGCAACAATCGCGACTTACGCGTGGCAGCCCTCAATGTCGAGGCATTCCAGGCGCAGTACCGTATCCAGCGCGCCGACCTGTTCCCGGCGGTCAGCGCCACCGGCAGCGGCACGCACCAGCGTGTGCCGGCCAGCATCTCGGGAGCCGGCAAGCCGGCCATCACCCATAGCAACTCGGTGACGCTGGGGATCAGCGCCTACGAGCTGGACCTGTTCGGGCGTGTTCGCAGCCTGACCGACCAGGCCCTGCTGTCCTACCTGGCCACCGAAGAGGCCCGCCGCAGTACCCAGTTGAGCCTGATCGCCAGTGTCGCCAATGCCTACCTGACCTGGCGTGCCGACCAGCAACTGCTGGCCTTGACCCGGGATACGCTGGCGTCCTACGAGCAGAGCCTGCGGCTGACCGAACACAGCAATCAGGTCGGTACGGCCTCGGCCATTGCCCTGAGCCAGTCGCGCACGTCGGTGGAAAGCGCCCGGGCCAGTCTGGCGACGTTCCAGCGCCAGGTCGCCCAGGACCTCAACAACCTGACCTTGCTGGTGGGCACGCCGGTGACGGACACTGCGTCCAGCCAGCCGCTGGCCGCCGACTGGATCGCCGAGCTGCCGGCGGGCCTGCCTTCGGACCTGCTGCAACGGCGCCCGGACATCCTTCAGGCCGAGTACCAGTTGCAGTCGGCCAACGCCAGCATCGGTGCCGCTCGCGCGGCGTTCTTCCCGAGCATCACCCTGACCGCCAACGCCGGCACCTCCAGCAAGGAATTGTCGGGGCTGTTCAAGAGCGGTTCGGGAAGCTGGCTGTTCCAGCCGCAGATCAACCTGCCGATTTTCAACGCCGGCAGTCTGCGGGCCAGCCTGGACTACGCGAAGATCCAGAAGGATATCCGCGTTTCGCAGTACGAGAAATCGATCCAGACCGCCTTCCAGGAGGTCTCCAATGGCCTGGCGGCCCGCCAGACCTACAAGGACCAGTTGCAGGCGCAGAGCGATCTGGTGCAGGCCAACCAGACCTATTATCGCCTGGCGGAACGACGTTATCGCGTTGGCGTCGACAACAGCCTGACCTTTCTCGATGCCCAGCGCTCCCTGTTCAGTTCCCAGCAGACCCTGATCACCGACCGACTGGCGCAACTGAGCGCCGAGGTGAATCTGTACAAGGCACTGGGTGGCGGCTGGCTGGAACGCGGCAGCAACCTGTGATGGGTTGAAAATGGCTCGAGGCAGGCCTGGGTCTGCCTCGACATCGCCGCCGCGGATCCCGTCAGGGAATGCAGGGCTCACCGACATGACGCTTCAACCACTGGCGCAGCTCGGTCTTGAGTACCTTGCCGACGTTGTTCCGGGGCAATGCGCTGCAGAGGATGTACCGGTTCGGTTTCTTGAAGGCCGCCATACGCTGGATGAACCAGGCATCGAGCGAGGCCTCGTCGAGCGTCCCGCCGCCATGAGGCACGACAAAGGCCACCACCGACTCGCCCCGTACGCCATCGGACTGCCCCACCACGCAGACATCGAAGACCTGCGGATGTTGCGCCAGCACTTCCTCGACCTCCCGCGGATACACGTTGCCATCGCCACTGATGATCACATCCCTGGCCCGGTCGGTGAGCGTGAGGTACCCGGAATCGTCGATAAAGCCCACGTCGCCGGTCAGTAGCCAGTCATCCACCAGGGCCCGCCGCGTTGCCAGGTCGGTGCCCCAGTAGCCACCCATGACCGTGGGTCCACGCACAGCGATTTCCCCCAACTGTCCGCACGGCAGCGGCTCATGTCCGGCGTCCAGCACACGGAGCTCCAGGCACGTCTGGGCGCGCCCCACGGACGCGGCCTGCCTGGACCAGTCGAGGTCGCTACGAGCCGCGATCACCTCACGGGACAAGCTGCTGATCAACGGGCTTTCGCCCTGACCGTAAACCTGCACCAGCCGCGGGCCGAACGTATCGAGCGCGTCCTCCAGGTCCGCCAGGTACATGGGCGCAGCACCATAGACAATGGTCTTGATGCCCTCGCCGCCATACCCCTGGCGGCGGGCCTGCTCGACCATCTGCCGCAGCGTGGCCGGTGCCACGAAGACACTGACAGGCCCCAGCCGTCCGGCCAGTTGGAACAACTCATCGGCATTGAAACCGCGGGAGTCCGGAACCACATGACGGGCACCGCGGCGCACATGGATGCAACTGAAAAGGCCGGAACCATGGGACATCGGCCCGACATAAACCATGGCATCCTCGGCGGCGACCGGATCGACATCAAGCTGATAGCACAACGAGGTAGCGATGAGATTGCCATGGCTGAGCATCACCCCCTTGGGCCGCCCGGTGGTGCCCGAGGTATAGAACAGCCAGGCCAGGTCGTCGTCCTGCCGTGGACAAGGCGTGTCCGGCAGCATCGAATCCAGCGGAGCGAGCGTCCCCATGTCCTCCCGCTCAAGCTCCCGGCATCCCCGGGGCAAGGCCTCGCGTGGGAACAGCCTGCCATTGTCGGTAAAGATCAGCCGGGCCTGGGCGTCGCCGATGATGCAGCTGGCTTCGCTGGGGTGCAATTTACAGTTGATCGGCACCGCTACCGCACCGACCCACCAGATGGCGAAGAGCAGTTCGAGGTATTCGCAGCAGTTGGGCATGAACAATGCGATGCGGTCGCCGGGAACGATGCCGTGCTCGCCAGTCAGATAGGCGGCGCGATGCCTGACCAGTGCGGCGAAAGTGCCATAGTCGGCAACCTCCCGCATTCCCTCGAACAAGGCCGGCCGCCGCGGACAACGTCGGCCGGCGTCATCCAGCCAGTTGGCGATATTCATTGCTCAGCTCCTGCCGGCCTGGAGAAGCGGGGTGCGGGCCTTTTCCCTGTTGACGGCACCATCGTGGGGGCACGCGAAAGGCAAACAGCTGGCCGCGACAATGGGGACACGGTCATGGATCATGGCGATTTCCTTCTTGGATTGGCTGGAGCATCGATTACAATGGAGCACCAACGGGATCGCTCGCCAGTTGGTACAACTACGTACATGGGGTACGTAAGCCAGCCTTGGGCTCATCAATAACAACGCCCCACCGAATCAGGATGCCAATGAGCGCTATCGTGCAACAACAGGATCTCCAGCGCCTGGCATTCATGGCGTCCCCCGCGCCGCAGTTGATCACCGGCGACCGCGTGATACTTGACTGCAACGCCGCCTTCCTGGAACTGTTCGGCTACTCGCGCGAAGAACTGCTGGGGCAATTGACCCTCTTGATCCACCCTTCCCAGGCGGACTACAGAGTCTTCGGCAATCGCAGTCGCAACGGCTTGCGGCGCAGCAAGAGCGGTTCCTACTCCGATGAACGCCTGCTGCAACGCAAGGACGGCGAGGTGTTCTGGGCCAGGTCAGAGGGCTATACCCTGACCCCGAGCGATCCGTTCAAGCTGATCGTCTGGCACCTGGAGCGCCTGGGGCGGATGCAGCGTATCGCAGTGGACCTCACGCCCCGCGAACGTGAAGTGTCGATGCATATCGTCAAGGGCCTGACCTGCAAGGAAGTGGCGAAGAAGCTGCAGATTTCCCATCGCACCGTCGAAGTCCACCGTGCCCGGCTGATGAAGAAACTCCAGGCCAGGAACAGCGTCGAGCTGGTGTCGAAGATCATTCTTGTCGATTGAAGCCTGCGTACCGGCATGCTCGTTCGACTGCGCCTCAGGCTCTGCTCGCCCAGGCCATCGCGACCGATGGCGAGCAGGTGTCGAGCCTGCGCGGCGTGCCGCAACCCGCATCGGGGAAGGTCTTGCCGATGCGTCGCCGAAAGCGCTAGGGATTGGCCATGGTGACCAGGGGCTGGCGTGCCAGCAGGTCCACACGCTCAAGAGCGAGTTCTTCCACCTGGAATCGTTTGAGGGCGTGGGGCGGTTCAAAGGGTGAAACCAAAACATCAGCTAAACGCGCAAACGGATATGTACCCCCACCTGCGCCCTCCCCCCGTTTCTCGCACCCGATCAATGCCCATCCGCAGACGGCCGCGGCGGCTGAACCTTGCGCATCAACGGCACCAACGCCGTCGCCAGAATAAAGCACATCATGATCACCAGAAATGCGTCGGCATAAGTCAGCGTCTGGGCCTCTCGCCAGGTCAGGGCCCAGAGCTGGCGCAACGCGACCTGACCGGCATCCAGACTGTTCTGGCCAAGCACCTGAGCACTGCCACTCAATTGTTCGAGCCAGAGATTCATCTCTTCGTTACGGCTGTTCAGATGTTCCGCCAGGCGCAGAAAATGCAGATTGCTGCGATCATTGAGCACGGTGGCGCAGGCGGCGATACCGATCGCGCCGCCGAGATTGCGCATCAGGTTGAACAGGCCCGAGGCGAGCTTGAGCCGGCCCGGTGCCAATGACCCCAGGGTCAGCGTCACGGTCGGCGCGACGGTCAATTGCTGGGCAAACCCGCGTATTGCCTGGGGCAGCAGCAGTTCCTTGCCGCCCCAGTCATGGGTGATCGGCGCGAAGTTCCACATCGACAGACCGAACAGTGCCAGGCCGAGCATCAGGATCCAGCGCAGATCGATGCGGCTGGCGAGCAACGCGTACACCGGAATCGCCAGCAACTGGAAGATGCCGGTGGAGAACACCGCGACACCGATATCCAGCGCACCGTAGCCGCGCACCCGGCCTAGGAACAACGGAGTCAGATAGATAGTGGCGAAGATACCGATGCCGGTAATGAAGGAAAACAGGCAACCGAGGGCAAAGTTACGCTCGCCAAGGGCGCGCAGGTCGACGATCGGTTCGTCGATTTCCAAGCAGCGCCAGATGAACAGCACCCCGCTGGCCAATGCGATCCAGGCCGTCAGGGTAATGGTGCTGTCGCTGAACCAGTTCCAGCGTGGCCCCTCCTCGAGGGTGTATTCCAGGCAGCCGAGGAAGACCGCCATCAGCACGATGCCCAGGTAGTCGGCGCCCTTGAGCAACGCCAGGTTCGGCTGGTCGATCCGTACCAGCAGCGGCACGCTGAGGGTCACGAACAGGCCCGGCAGCAGGTTGATGTAGAACAGCCAGTGCCAGGAGGAAATATCGGTGATCCAGCCACCGACCGCCGGGCCCAGGGTCGGCGCGAGCGAGGCGATGGCACCGATGGTCGAGGCGGCGATGATGCGCTGCTTGCCGTTGAAATAGATGAAGGCGGTGGTGAACACCAGCGGGATCATCGAGCCACCGAGAAAACCCTGCAGCGCGCGAAAGGCGATCATGCTCTGGATGTTCCAGGCCACTGCGCACAGCAGGCTGGTCAGGGTGAAACCGGCGGCGGAAGCGGCGAACAGCCAACGGGTGCTCATCACCCGCGACAGCCAGCCGGACAGCGGGATCACGATGATCTCGGCGATCAGGTAGGCGGTCTGTACCCAGGCGGTGTCGTCCGCGCCGGCGGACAGGCCGCCACCGATATCGCGCAGCGAGGCGGAGACGATCTGGATGTCGATCAGGGCGATGAACATCCCCAGGCACATGCAGGCGAAGGCGGCGACCTTCTGCCGCGTGCTCAGCGTCGGCCCTTCGCCGCTCATGGTTGGCTGGCCTGGGCGACGGTGGGCCCGAGGTGCGGCTGCTCGCGGGTGTTCACCTCGGTGAACACCGACAGGCCCGGACGCAGCGCGCCGAAGTCGGCGTCGCTGCCGTCGAGGCGAATTCGCACCGGCACCCGCTGGACGATCTTGGTGAAGTTGCCGGTGGCATTCTCCGGTGGCAACACGCTGAACTGGGCCCCGGTGGCAGGTGCCAGGCTTTCGATGTGCCCGTGGAACTCCCGGCCGGGGAGAATATCGGCCTTGATGCTGACCGCCTGGCCGACTTGCATCCGTGCCAACTGGTCTTCCTTGAAGTTGGCGTCCACCCACAGGCCATGGGCCGGCACCACGGCGACCAGTTGGCTGCCGGCCGCCGCATAGGCGCCGACCTTGGCCCGGCGGTTGCCGACATAGCCGTCCACCGGGGCCCGCAGCTCGGTATTGTCGAGGTTCAACCGGGCCTGGTCGCGCTCGGCTTGCGCTTGCTCCAGCATGGCCCGGGCCTGTTGGCGTTGGGTGTCGATCACGGCCAGTTGACGTTGCGCGGCGAGCAACCCGGCTTCGGCTCTTGCCCGTTCCGCCTGGGCGGTCTTCCAGGTGGCGTCGGCACGCTGCGCACTTTCGACGGAGACCGCCAGGCTGCGCACCAGCGTCTGGTAGCGCGCATGGTCGTCGTGCGCACGCCGGGCCTCGGCCTCGCTGGCATCGATCTGCGAGCGAGCCTGGCTGATCAGCGCCTGCTGCAACTGTTCGGTGGCATCCAGATTGGCCAGGCCGGCTCGCTGGGCGGCCACGGCGCCTTCGGCCTTGGCCAGGGCGGTGCGGTAGTCGCGCACATCGATCCGTGCCAGCAGGTCACCGGCCTTGACGAACTGGTTGTCGCTGACCGCGACCTCGGTGATATAGCCCGGCACCTTGGCGCTGATCACCGTCACTTCGGCACCGACGTAGGCATCCTCGGTGTCTTCGACGAAGCGTCCGGTCTGCCACCAGTGACCGCCATAGACGATGGCGCCGGCCACCGCCACCGCGAGCACCGCCAGGCGCAGCAGCCGCTTGCGCCGCGCCGGGGCGGCGACCGTTGTATTTTCGGGGGCAATATGGACTTGGGTGCCCATGGCGAACGGACCTCTATCACTGGCAATGAAAAATTATGATCATAATATTTCATGCAAACTTCTATCATGCAAGTGACTATTTCCCGGCCTGCGCAATCACTCGTCCGGGCCATGCGGTACCGGTGCCGGCCGGTCGCGCTTATACTGTCGGGCTGACGATCAACGGGCAGCCCCTGCGCTCGCCCTTCCCTTTGCCCCCGAACAAGAGACCCCCCATGGCCAATCAAGACCTGACCTTCCTGCCCGATCCCGACGCGGACTCGATTTCCTCTGACGTTGCCGGTTTCGGCGGCCTGCTGGTGTCCACCCAGATCCCGACCCGTGCCGACGGCAGCCTGGAACTGGGCGATATCACCCGGCAGAGCGAATGCACGCTGCAGGCGCTGAAGGTGGCACTGGAAAAAGCCGGCAGTTCGCTGGACCGGGTGCTGCACCTGACCATCTACCTGACCGATATCGCCGATCGCCCAGCGTTCAATGAGGTCTACAAGCGTTTCTTCGTCAAGCCCTGGCCGGTGCGCGCGGCGATTGGCGTGGCGGCATTGGGAGTCGAGGGCATGAAGGTGGAAGTCACCGCAATGGCGGCGAAGGCCTGACACCCCCCGTGGATTGCGCACTTCCCCGGTCATTGCGCGATCCCTGTGGGAGCCCGCCGGCTCCCGCAACGGCGATGTGTCCTTCCACCCGGCGGCAACGGATGCCGGCCAAGCGTTTCGCCGCTACAATGCACGCCTTGACCGTGCAGCCTGACTAGAAAAACATGTCCCTACCCAAGCATCACCTGGAATTGCTCAGCCCCGCCCGCGACGTGGCCATCGCCCGCGAAGCCATCCTGCACGGGGCCGATGCCGTGTATATCGGCGGCCCGAGCTTCGGCGCCCGTCACAATGCCTGCAACGAAGTGAGCGATATCGCCCAGTTGGTGGAGTTCGCCCGTCGTTATCACGCGCGGGTCTTCACGACCATCAATACCATCCTGCACGACAACGAGCTGGAGCCGGCGCGCAAGCTGATCCACGAACTCTACGAGGCCGGCGTCGACGCGCTGATCGTCCAGGACCTGGGCGTGATGGAGCTGGATATCCCGCCGATCGAGCTGCACGCCAGCACCCAGACCGACATCCGCACCCTGGAGCGGGCCAGGTTCCTCGACCAGGCCGGTTTCTCGCAACTGGTGCTGGCCCGCGAGCTGAACCTCAAGGAAATCCGCGCGATAGCCGACGAGACCGACGCGGCCATCGAATTCTTCATCCACGGCGCGTTGTGCGTGGCCTTCTCCGGCCAGTGCAACATTTCCCATGCACAGACCGGTCGCAGTGCCAACCGCGGCGACTGCTCCCAGGCCTGCCGCCTGCCCTACACGCTCAAGGACGACCAGGGTCGCGTGGTCGCCTATGAGAAACACCTGCTGTCGATGAAGGACAACAACCAGAGCGCCAACCTGCGCGCCCTGGTCGAAGCCGGCGTGCGCTCGTTCAAGATCGAGGGCCGCTACAAGGACATGGGTTATGTGAAGAACATCACCGCCTACTACCGCCAGCGCCTGGACGACATTCTCGAAGGCCGCCCGGACCTGGCCCGCGCCTCCAGCGGCCGCACCGCGCACTTCTTCGTGCCGGACCCGGAAAAGACCTTCCATCGCGGCAGCACCGACTACTTCGTCAGCGACCGCAAGATCGATATCGGCGCCTTCGACACCCCGACCTTCACCGGCCTGCCGGTGGGTGTGGTGGAAAAAGCCGGCAAGCGCGACCTGCAGGTGGTGACCCGCGAGCCGCTGTCCAACGGTGATGGCCTCAACGTGCTGATCAAGCGTGAAGTGGTCGGCTTTCGCGCCAACGTCGCCGAACCACGCGGCGAGTTCGAGGAGGACGGTGAAAAACGCTACCGCTATCGCGTCGAACCGAATGAGATGCCAGAGGGCATGCACCGCCTGCGCCCGAACCATCCGCTGAACCGCAACCTCGACCACAACTGGCAGCAGGCCTTGCTCAAGACCTCCGCCGAGCGTCGGGTCGGCGTCGACTGGACGGTCCGCCTGCGCGAAGAACGTCTGGAACTGACCGCCACCAGCGAGGAAGGCGTCAGCGCCAGTGTCGCCCTGGACGGTCCGTTCGGCCTGGCGAACAAGCCGGAGCAGGCCCTGGAGCAACTGCGCGACCTGCTTGGACAGTTGGGTACCACCCAATACCACGCCACCGCCATCGAACTCGATGCACCACTGGCCTATTTCATCCCCAACTCGCAGCTCAAGAGCCTGCGCCGCGAAGTGATCGAAGCCCTGACCGAAGCTCGCGTCGCCGCTCATCCGCGCGGCGGACGCAAGGCCGAGACCAGCCCGCCACCGGTGTACCCGGAGTCGCACCTGTCTTTCCTGGCCAACGTTTACAACCAGAAGGCCCGTGACTTCTATCACCGCCACGGGGTCAAGCTGATCGACGCGGCGTTCGAGGCCCACGAGGAAACCGGTGAGGTGCCGGTGATGATCACCAAGCACTGCCTGCGTTTTTCCTTCAACCTGTGCCCGAAACAGGCCAAGGGCGTCACGGGTGTGCGGACCAAGGTCGCGCCGATGCAACTGATCCAGGGTGACGAAGTGCTGACCCTGAAGTTCGACTGCAAGCCTTGCGAGATGCACATCATCGGCAAGATCAAGGGCCACATCCTCGACCTGCCACAACCGGGCAGCGCCGTGGTCGGCCATATCAGCCCGGCCGATCTGCTCAAGACCATTCCCCGCGCGCCACACTGAGGTGAGCGGCCTTGACGGCCGCTTTCGTCACTGACGTATAGAAAGTCGCCGATATGCCTCCAAAGGCTTGCATATCGGCGCCTGGCCCTCTTCAATGGACAGGCCCCGCCTTCGGGCGGTTTCCTGTTTGCTGCCGAGACGAGCCAGATGGATCTGCGCCAGAAACCCGCCCTATGGAAGACCTTGTGGGCCCTGCCTGCGGCCACCCGCTGGCTGCTGCTCGGCATCGGCCTGTCGCGGGTCGCCTCGTTCATGGTCTGGCCGTTCATCGTGGTGGCGATGAACCGACGCTTCGGCACGCCGATCACCGATATCGGCGCGCAACTGGCCCTGGGCGCGTTGATCAGCATTGCCCTCTCGCCGCTCAGCGGCTTTCTCGGCGACACCTTCAATGCCCGCAACCTGATGGGTTTCGGCTGCGCCCTGGGGGCCGGCTGCTTCCTGTCGATGGGCCTGGCGCCCGGGCAGACCAGCTACTTCGTCGCGATCATCGGCATGGCCGTCGCCCACAGCATTCTCGAACCGTTGCTGCGGGTATTGCTGAGCGATACCGTCGCCACCGACGATGAGCGCACCTTCCTTTTTCATATCCGCTATTACGTGGTCAATTGCGCAGCGGCCAGCGGGCCGCTGATCGGCATGTGGTTCGCCAACCGCGAGAGCGACGCGGTGTTTCCGTTCGCCGCCTGCGCCTACGGCCTGCTCGCCCTGGTGGTCTTCGCCGCCGCCCGCTATCGGCAGCAGGCCCCTCACCTGTCCGGGCAGGAATCCGTCTCGCCGCCCTTGCGCCAGGTACTGCGGGCGATCCTCGGCAACCGGCTGTTCCTGACCATCATCGTCGCCAACTTTTTCCTGGTGCTGGTCTACGCCCAGGTCGACGAGTCGCTGAGTTTCTACCTGCTGGCGCTCAAGGTCGAGGACATCAATGGCGTGATCGCCAGCCTGAACGTGACCAACGCTTCGGTGGTGCTGGTGTTTCATCTGTTCCTGATGGGCTGGCTGATGAACCTGGCCGACAAGCGCGCCTATATCCTGGCACTCGGCTGCCTGATGATCGGCCACGCGATCATCGCCCTGAACACCGACGCGCTCTGGTACGGCTGGATACTGGCGATCGGTTGCGCCACGCTGGCCGAGATCATCGTCATGCCGTTGTTCGCCACCCTGATCGACCGCCTCGCACCGCCCGGCATGCGCGGCAGTTTCATCGGCATCTCGATGCTGGCCGGGCTCGGCTCGGCGCTGGCGCCTCTGCTCGGGGCGCTGGTGATCAGCCATTTTGGCGGCGTGGTGCTGTTCTCGGCCCTGGCGCTGGCCTGCCTGCCCATCGGCCTGCTCGGCTACCGGGCGCTGGACGCTGGCCAGCCGACCCGTGCGCTGGAGCCGACGACATGATCACCCTCTACCAGGCCCCATTCGGAGTGACCCAGGGATGAATCCTTACCAACTGCTGGCTTCTCGCTCATTCTGGCGCAGCGCCGTGGCCCAACAGACCGCGGAGAGCATGAGCGAACTGTGGCTGCCGCAATTCGACATCGAACGCGACGATGCCATCGTCACCGCCGGCTCCTGCTTTGCCCAGCATATCGGCCGGGCGCTGGTCGAGCGCGGGATGAACTGGGTCGACAGCGAACCGGCGCCGGCAGGTCTGTCGGAAGCCGAGAGCAAGGCTCGGCACTATGGCGTGTTCTCCTTTCGCACCGGCAACCTCTATACCCCGGCGATGCTGCGCCAGTGGCTGGAGTGGTGCCTGGGTCTGAAGGATATGCCCGAGGAGGTCTGGCATCGCGATGGGCGTTTCTTCGATCCCATGCGGCCGGTGGTCGAGCCCGAAGGCCATGCCAGCCGGCAGGCGCTGCTGGAGGCCCGGCAGGTCACCCTGGCGGCGATGAAGACGGCGTTGCAGCGGGCCAAGGTCTTCGTTTTCACCCTGGGACTGACCGAGGCCTGGGTGGACCGGCGCACCGGCCTGGTGTACCCGGTCTGTCCCGGCACGTTGCAGGGGACTTTCGATCCACAGGCCCATGCCCTGCGCAACTTCGGTTTTGTCGACAGCTACCGGGAGATGAAGACGGCGCTCGAACTGTTGCGTTCGGTGAATCCACGGATCCGGGTGCTGCTGACCGTGTCGCCGGTGCCGTTGACCGCCACCGCGACCGGCCAGCACGTCCTGACCGCCACCACCTACTCCAAGTCGGTGTTGCGCGCGGTGGCCGGCCAGTTGTGCGAGGAACAGGCGGACGTCGACTACTTCCCCTCCTACGAAATCATCACCGGCACGCCGTTCAAGGCCGCCTTCTACCAGGCCAACCAGCGCGAGGTCACGGCCGAAGGGGTGGCGTTCGTCATGCACCGGTTCTTCAGCGCCCTGAACGGCCAACCGCCGGTGGCGCCTGCCCCTGCGATCGTTCATCTGCCCAGCGAGGACCTTGTTTGTGAAGACGCCGTACTCGACTACTACGCCAAGCCCTAGTTTCCTGCTGCTGGGCGACTCCAACGCCGGGCCGATCGGCAAGGCGGCGCAGGCCCGCGGGTTGACGGCCTGCGGTGGGCCGCTGGGGGCCGGACGGGATTTCAACGTCGATTTCCTGGTGTCGCGACCGGGGGACGTGGGGTTTCGTGACGGGGACATGGACCAGCGCTATCGCCAGGCCCTCGAACTGGCCGGAGTGGCCCGGTTGGGGGAACTGTCGGTCCCGCTGGTCAGTACACTGGGCATGAGCGTGCACTTTCTCGCCAGTCGACCGAACTGGCACTGCTACCAGGACGAGCGCGGCGAGTTCGATGCCGGGTTTCTGGACGGGGCCCTGTTCGAGTCGATCATCGAGCAAATGAGTCGGCATGCCCTGGCCTTTTACGAGCGGGTGCTGGCGATGGGGGTCAGGGTGCTGGTGGTCCTGCCGCCGCAGCGTGTGCCGGAGTTTTCCGATCCGCGGGTATTCCTCCCGGCACAGGAGGTGCTGATTCGACGGTTTCGCGAGCTGGGCGTCGAGCTGGTCGATGTACGGGCAGCGGCCAATGGCGAGGATGGCTGGCAGCATCCGCGGTTCTGCGAAGTCGACGACCCGCTGCACGGCAACCTGGCGTTCGGGGAGCTGATCGTCGAAGCGCTGCTTCCCCGACTCGCCGCCTGACACAGCGCAAATCCTGCTTCGTTTGTGGGAGACCCCGCTCCCACAGGGTGTCAGGTTCCGGTATAGGGCTGCGGCTGCTCGCCGAGGATAGTGACCCGTTCGCCATAGCGCGAATGCGGGAAATAGTCCCACACCGCATGGTGCTGGGTGCAGCGATTGTCCCAGAACACCAGGGTGTTGGGCTCCCAGCGTACCCGGCAGGTGAGGATCGGCTCGCGGGCCACCACGCCGAACAACAGGTCCAGCAGCGCCCGGCTTTCCCCCTCGGACAGTTGCACGATATGCGAGGTGAACCCCGAATTGACGAACAACGTCTTGCGCCCGGTCTGCGGATGACGCACCACCACCGGGTGTTCGGTCCGGGGCAAGCCTTCCGGCGCCTGGTAGCCCTTCCACGGAATCGCCCCATCATGGATGGCCGTCAACCCCTGGAGAAAACCCTGCAGGGTCGGCGAAAGCATATCCAGCGCCAGGTGCATGTTGGCGAACAATGTGTCACCACCGGTACCGATGGCCGGAGTTTCCTTGATGTACAGCATCGACCCCATCGACGGCGCCAGGTCCGCCGTCCCGTCGGTATGCCAGGCTTCCCCGGCGACGAAGCGTGACTGCGCCGTGGCGCGGATGACCACCAGCTCGGCATCGTCGCCGTCGATGTCCTCCAGCGGCAAGGCGCGCAACTCGCCGAACAGGCGGCCGAAGGCCTTGTGCTGCTCGACGCTCAGGTGCTGGTCACGAAACACCAGCACATGATTTTCCAGAAAGGCCCGGCGTATCTCGGCCAGTTGTTCGGGCGACAGCGCCCGGGACAGGTCGACCCCGCCGATCTGGGCACCGATGATCGGCGTCAGCCGGTCCACCGTGATGTGCTGGTAAGGCGCCCGACGTTCGCCGGCGATCCTCTCGACCGCCTTCAATGCCCACTGATCCATGTTCCCTCACCTTTTTCGAGTTGTTCCCGTGATTGACCGATGCACCGGGCCGGCCGTCAGTTGCGCGGCTCGCGCAGCGAGCGCGGACGCATGTCGGTCCAGTGCTCGTCGATGTAGTCCAGGCAGGCCTGGCGCTCGCCACCGGCCCCGGTGGCGCTCCAGCCGATGGCCATGTCCTTGCCCCGCGGCCAGATGGAATACTGGCCCTGGTGGTTGATGACGACGTCGAACATTTCCGTTTCACTGTTCATGTTGTTCTCCAGAAAAATAACCCCGAGCGGCCGGAGCCGCCTCGATCAGACAGCGACTCAACCCTTCGGCCAGCCGTTGCAGCACCTGCCCATGGGCTTCGGCCCCCTGTGCTTCACGTCCGGCCCGGACCAGGGCACAGACCCGCGTCGCGCCGGCGCAGATCCCGGCGTAGGCCCGGGCATCGTTGTCGGCATAGACAGCCGCCGCGATTCGCCCGTAGGCCCGGCTGTTGGCATCGGCGAATGCGGCCGCGTTGGCCTCTGTGCTCAATTGGGCGTAGTAGTCGGCGTAGGCCAGGGCATCGCCGAAATGCTCGGCAATCATCGCCGTGTTGGCCGGCGCGGTGGCGTAGGCCATGGCGATCTCATGGGCCCGGGCATACCCGGCGGCATAGGGAAAGGCCTGGCGATACAGCGCCGGCAAGATCGGCTTCAATGCCGCCAGCCATTCGCCACGCCGCCCGTTGAGCCCCAGGGCCGCGCGCCGATGCAACTGCTGCAACGCACTCAGGTCAGCGGCGCCGAGACCCTCGATGCCCGCTTCCAGCAGCTCCGGCAACACCGTCTCGGCCTGCCAGACATGCATCAGGCGAAAAGGCGGCGGCCCGCCGAATCCCGCCAGCGCCGCCTGCAGTTCGTTGCTCCAGCGTCGGGCCCAATCCTCGGGCTGCCCGTCGAGCAGCACCGCCATCAACTCCTGCAGCCAGTCGGTGTTCTGCTCAAGCGACATGTCCACCTCCCAGGCCGATCGTTTCGCCGATCAGGCGTGCCCATTGCCCCGCGACAATGCCGTAGTGGTCGGTATCCAACGCCTGCCAATCGAGCATCCGCGGCAACAGGGCCTGCCAGGCGCCCCGCAACTGATCGGCCTGCCAGGCGCGGCCGACGCCATAGGGGTTGGCCTGCGTGGCGACGAACAGCCGGGCCGGCGTATCCGGCAGCACCGGCGGTGTGAAGGAGCCCATGCTCGCCATGTTGTGCCTGCAGCAGGTGGTCAGGCGCCGCAGGTAGCCCTGCATTTCCTCGGACAGGCCCTGCCCGATCGCCTGCGGCCAGCGCAGGGAAAACTCGCGCTGGAACACCTGCTCGACATGCCCGTCGTCCATCCGTGCCAGCTCGGCCCCCGCATCCGGCGCCGGCGGGTCGATCAGATACAGTAACGGCGGCTCCAGGCCCATCGTTCGGATCTGGGCACACATGGCCTGGACCACCCAGGCGCCGAATGACCAGCCGGCCAGTCGCCAGTTGCAGGACTGGCGCGGGAATCGGGCCTGCAAGACCCCCAGGTAGCGGGCAGCGCGCTGCTCGATGGTGAGTGCCGGCAACTGCGGATGCTGCAGCAGCGGATCGGCGATCACACAGACACCCAGCGAGTCGGGCAAGGCCGCCGCCAACTCCCGATAGGCCTGGACATCCCCCCCCACCGGATGCACCAGGCACAGCCAGTCGTGGCCATCACCGTTATTCCAGATATCGAGCTGTACCGCCTGCGGCCAGTCGACGACAGCCGTCCTGGCAGCACCGCCCTCGATCAACGCAATGATTTCATGCAGGCTGACCTTGTGGCTGAACTGCGACAGTTGCAGGCCGACCCCGAACCGCGCCTGGACCTCGTCGATCAGGTCGAGCAGCGTCAGCGAGTCGGCGCCCAGTTCATACAGCGAATCCTCGTCCTCCAACGTCTCGGTACCGAGCCATTGGCACAGGCACTCGCGCAGGTGGCTGGCCAACTCCGGAGCGCCTGCGACCGCAGCGGTGCCGGCTTCGGAAATGACCGCGTCATGCCGCCGCGGGTAGAACTGGCGCGACGCCTCGATCGAGGTGGTCGAGACCAGGCACTGCGGCAGTTGCAGTGCCAGCGCCAGATCGAACACCTGTCCCCCCTCCTCGACCGACAAACCGACCGCCAGATGCCGCTGATGTGCCTCGTCACCGGCACTCACGGCGGTCGCCATGCCGCGCTCGCGCCAGATATCCCAGTTGATGCCCAGACGCACGCAACGGCTGGCGGCCTCCGGCTGGTAATGGGCGAAGCCGTCCATGACACCGCTGGCGGCGGCGTAGTCCAGGTGCCCGGCACCGCCGAGCAGCGCCGACATCGACGAGCAGTACAGCACGAAACCCGGCGACAGGCGGGCAATCAGCATTTCCACCGCCAGCATGCCGAGGGTCTTGGCGGCCATGACGCTGTCCATCTGCCGGGCATCGCGATGGCGGATCAGGCTGCCGGCACCGATGCCCGCCGCGTGAATCACGCCCGCCAGCTCGCCATGGCGCCGCGCCAACTGCTCGACGATCCCCGGCCAGCGCGCCAGGTCGGCGATGTCGGCCCGCACCACCTCGACCCGATCGCCGTGGGCGTCCAGGCTCTGCGGGCGTGCGCCGCGACGGGAAAGCACGATCACCCGCCGTCCCGGCGCCTGCAGCAGATGCTCGCACAGGCTGCTGCCGATACCGC
>NZ_AQOH01000362.1 GCF_000364705.1 Pseudomonas fuscovaginae SE-1
CACCGCGAATCGCCAGGCGCCGCGGCAAGGACGCCGGGTCACCCAGCAGCGCCGCCAGCGCTGTTGCCTGGTTGGCCCACTGCGCGGTTGGCAGGTCCAGCCAGTGAACTCGCAGCGGATATTCCTGCGGCGCCACCTCACAGACACCGGCCAGGGCCCCCAGCTCGGGCCGGCGGACGTCCCCGTCGACCGCGCAGGCCTGCCAGGACAGCAGCCAGAGTCGCAGTTTCAGCGCACCCGCGACCTCGCCCCAGGCCTGGAGCAAGGCGCTTGGCGTATCGAGACAGGCCCATTGCGCGGCGGCCAGGCTCTGCTCGTTCACTGCGCCGCCGATCGACAGCGGCAACGCGTGCAGCCAGTCCAGTTCACCCGCCCCGGCCGCGAGCAGCTCCGCCAACAACGTCGCCACCGCCCGGGAATCGCCCGGATCCAGTTCGAAACGATCGGCGGCCAGGCGCCTCAGACCATTGCCGGCACGGATCTGGATCACCCGGCGATAGACCTGGCCCAGGCTTTCCAGCAAGTCGCCGTCCAATGCCTCGTTGGCGCACACCACCAGGGTGTCGCGAGGTTCATTGCCGTGGCCGTTGCCCAGACGGCGCACGCGGACCCACTGGCGCTGATGGAACCAGTCCGGCAAGGCGTTGCGAGCCGATTGCACCGCTGGAGCGACCGGCATGGCCGGCAGCGCTGCCGTCGGCTGGAACCGGCAGGGCTCGAGATCGAACGCCGACGGTGGCAGATCCCATGGCGGCGGGGCCGAGCGTGTCGGCCAGGCGATCCGCGCGCCGTCGTACCAGGCCTGGAGAATCGCTTGCGGCTCCGCATCCTCGGCCGACCAGGTACAGGTCGACAGCGGCACTTCGCGAATCGTTGCTTCATCGACCTGCCAGGCCTGCCCTGCCGCCAGACATACGCCATAACGCCAGCGCTGCTGGCGCCGACCCGATTGCAGGAAGCGCAGCAACGCCTCATGCCGCTGCGGGAACCGCTCCCGATAGGCCTTGATCGCCGCGATGTTGCGCAACAGTGCAGTGCGGCTGTGGGCGCTGATCAGCAGGCAGCTCGCACCTGGCGTCGCAGCCGGCTCGACCGTGGGGCTGGCTCCTACGATCGCATGGGCATTGGTACCGCCGATACCGAAGCTGCTCACCCCGGCCACCCGCCTGCGCCCTTCGGGCCAGGGGCGCGGGTGGGTCGGGATATGGAACGGGGTGCTCCGCAGATCGATCTGCGGGTTGATCCGATTGAAGCCCAGGTTCGCCGGCAGGACGCCGTGATACACCGCCAGGGTCGCGCGAATCAGCCCGACCACGCCGGCCGCCGCCCCCAGGTGACCGATCTGGCTCTTCACCGAGGCCAGAGCGCAATGGTCCGCCGGCGCCGCGCCGAACGCCTTGCTCAAGGCCGCCACCTCGATCGGATCGCCCAGTGGCGTGCCGGTACCATGGGCCTCGACATAACCGATATCGCTGCCGCGCAGGCCGGCCTTGTCCAACGCCTCGCGGATCACCGTGCTCTGGCCGGCCACCGACGGCGCGGTATAGCTCATCTTGTCATGGCCGTCGTTGTTCAGCGCCGAGGCTTCGATGACCCCGTAGATCCGGTCGCCATCGCGTTGTGCCCGGGCCAGGGGCTTGAGCACCACCACCCCGTAGCCGCTGGCGCCGAGGGTACCGCTGGCATCGTCGCTGAAAGGTCGGCACTGGCCATCCCGGGAGAAGATGTGCTGCGGCCGGTAGCGGTAACCCTCGGTCAGGGTCGGGTCCACCAGCACCCCGGCGGCCAGCATCACATCGGCATCGCCCTGGCGCAGCAGCGCACAGGCCAAGTGCACGGCGATCAGCGAGCTGCCGCAGGCGGCCTGCACGCTCATGGCCGGCCCGCCGAGGTTCAGGTGGTAGGCGGCCTTGGTCGCGAGGAAGTCCTTGTCGTGGTGCAAGGCCATCTGGAAGCCATCCGGCAGTTCGCCGTCGCCGGCCTGGCGCAGCAGTTGCTGGAAATAGGTGGTTTCGCCACAACTGGCGAGCAGGCCAATCCGCGGCCCGTGCGCCGACGGCACCAATGCCGCGTGCTCAAGCGCCTGAACACAGGCCATCAACAGGTGGCGTTGCTGCGGGTCCATCAGCCGCGCTTCCTGGCGACTGATGCCGAAGTACTCGGGGTCGAAGTCGAACAACCCGGCCAATTGGCTACGGGCGCCGACCAGCCCCTCGTCGGCCGCGAACAGCTCGATACCCGACTCGCCCGCCTGGACCATCGACCAGAACGCGCCCAGGTCGGGCGCACCGGCGACATTCACCGCCATGCCAATGATCGCAACCGGCGAATGGCGGTCGTCCCTACCGCGCAATGGCTGCTGCGCCTCGACCGGCGTACTGGCCAGGTAGGCCGCCAGGCGACGGATGCTGACCTGCTCGAACAGCTCGGCCATGCTCACCTTGAGGTCGCTTTCCTGGTTGTAGCGGGCGTGCAGGCGCATCAGGCCGAGGCTGGTCGCGCCGGCTTCGAAGAAAGTCTGGTCGAGCCCGATCGGCCGGCCGATGACCGCCTCGAACAGTTCGCGCAGACGCCGCTGCAGCGGGTTGAGCGATTCCTCCGGTTCGCTTGCCGCCTGGCGTGGCAGGCGTTCACCCAGGCCATGGAGCGCCTTGCGATCGACTTTGCCGCTGGGTGTACGGGGCCACTCCCCGATTCGCCAGTAGGCATCGATGCGTACCTGGGCCGGCAGTTCACGGGCCAGTCGACGGTCCAGCTCCTCCGGTGCAGGCACTGTACCGGTGAGTTGCAGGTAGGCATTCAACTTCGCCGACCCGGCCTCCAGGGTGACGATGGCGCCGTTCACCTCGGGCAGTTGCATCAGGGCGGCCTCGATCTGTCCGAGCTCCAGCCGGTGACCACTCAGCTTGACCTGCTGGTCGTCGCGCCCCAGATAGTGCAGGCAGCCCAGGGCATCGACCCGGGCCAGGTCGCCGGTGCGATAGAACAGTCGCGCCGTCCCCGTAGCGTCGGGCAGTTCGACGAAGCGGCTGGCATTGAGCGCCGCATCGCCCAGATAGCAGCGGGCGACCATCGGTCCCGCCACCAACAGATAGCCCGTCATGCCGGCGGGCAATGGCCGGTCGTGCTCATCCACCAGCAGCAGGCAGGCATTGTTCACCGCACGGCCGATCGGCGCGCGCAACGGCCAGTCCCGTGGATCTCCCGGCAGACGCAGGGCGCAGACCACATGGGTCTCGGTCGGACCGTAGTGATTGAACAGACTGGCCTGGGGCATGCCGGCGAACCATTCACGCAGGGTGTCGTTGCACAGCAGTTGCTCCCCCGCCGTCACCACCTCACGTAATTGTGTCGGATAGATCCCCCGCCGTACGGCGGTTTCGGCCAGGTGCCGCAGGGCCACGCAGGGCATGAACAGCCGCTCGATGTCCGCCGTCAGCAGGTAATCCAGCAGCGCCGGAGCATCCTGGCGCCAGGCCGGATCGATCAGGTGGTAACAACCACCGCCACACAGGGTGCTGAAAATCTCCTGGAACGACACGTCGAACGACAACATGGAGAACTGCAGGGTCCGCGCCCGTGGGGCCAGCTCACCCGCGCCGCGCTGCCAGTGCAGCAGGTTGCACAGGGTCCGGTCCGTGACCTGGACGCCCTTGGGAATGCCGGTCGAGCCGGAGGTGAACAGCATGTACAGCGGCCGCTCGCCCTGGTGCGGCCTCCGGGAAAATGGCCGCGGCGGCGCATCGAGTGCCACCCGATGACGCGCGATGGCGTGCTCGCCCAGGCGTTCGAGGGCGGCTTCGGTGGCGTCGCTGTACAGCAGGCCATGGGCGCGGCACTGGCTCATGACCCGGCGCAGCACCGCCTGCGGATAGGCCGGATCGAGCGGCACGGCGGTGAGATTGAGCTTGGCCAAGGCCAGCAAGGCGACGAGATGCTCCACCGAGGTATCGAGAAACAGCAGCACCGGGCCCGGCTCACCGTCCAACGCTGGCAGGCTCGTGCCATCGCCGAGGGTCGCCGCCAGGGTGTCGGCCAGTTCGTTCAGGCGCCGATAGCTCACGCGCCGCTCGCCGGCCACCAGGGCGGTGGCCTCCGGGGTACAGCGCACCTGGTGTTCGAACCAGTCGGCCAGGGTGGCGAACGGCGGCTGTACCCGTTCGCCCAGGCTGGCCGGCGGCAGGCGGAGCCGGTACGGTAGCAGCAGCCGGT
>NZ_AQOH01000363.1 GCF_000364705.1 Pseudomonas fuscovaginae SE-1
GGAGCCTGCAGCAACAGATCCAGACCGGCGCGGAACAACTCGGCGGCCGCCTCGATCCGTTGCAGGTCGAAATGGTCGCACTGGTATTCCCACCAAGCCGCAAGCCCCTCGGAGCTGTCCACCAGGGACAGGGTCAACGCGCACTTGGCCTGTACGGGACCGCTGAATTCGAGTTGAGCGCCCAGCCCATCCAGCTTGCTGAAATCGGTGTTTTCCAGCACGAACATGAAGTCGAACAGCGCCTGCTGGCCGGACAGGCGCAGGTCCTCGACCACATCGGCCAGGGCCACGTCCTGCAACGCCAGGACCTGGCGAACCCGATCGGACTGCACGCGCAGCAGTGCCTCCAGCGAGTGCCGGCCATCCAGTTCGGTCGGGATCAGCACAGTGTTGGCGAACATGCCCACGGCGTCCTCGAACTCGCCCAACGGCCGGTTGGACACCGGGCTGGCGATGCGCGGATGTGACAGGCCGGTCAGCGCGTGCAGGCTCCAGGCGAAGACGCTCAACAGCACCTCGAAACGGGTCAGGCGCTGCTGCGTGCAGAACTGCTCCAGTGCCTTGCACTGCGACGGCGCAAGCCTCTGCCGCAATTGCCGGGCCTGGGCGCCGCCCTCGCGGCGCTGTGGGGCCAAAGCCGGCGAAGCTGGCGGCTGTTCGCGGTAGAACTGCGCCAGGGCACGGCGCTGCTGGCGATAGTACGGCGCGACACTCCATTGCCCCTGCCACTGGCCGAATTCCAGTGGTGTCAGGCGAGCGGGCAGTTCAGGCAGGTGACACCCCTGCCGATTGGCCTGGTAGAGGGCCAGCAGGTCGTCGAACAACAGATTCAGCGACCAGCCATCGACCACGCAGTGATGCAGATGCAGCAACAGTCGGGCGCTACCGTCGGCGAACGGCAGCAGCCAGGACTGGAACAGCGTCGCCGTGCCCAGGTCGAACGGGGTGGCGAACACCAGTTCGGCAAAAGCCTGCCAGTTGTCTTCGTTCAATCGTCCGCGGGGCATGCGCAGGCAGCGCGTGCCCTGCTCGGCGACCCATTGATCGAGGCCGTCCGGCCCGGATACGAAGCGCGTGCGCAACGCGGCATGGCGCTCGACCAGTTGGTCCACGGCCGCACCCAACGCGTCCAGGTCGGTCCCGGCCGGCAGGCGCAGCACCAGCGGCACGTTATAGGCCGTCGAGTCCGGCTCGCGCTGCTGCAGCAACCACAGCCGGCGTTGCTCGGCGGTGGCCGGCAGGCGCCAGGCGGCGCTCGGCAGCGGTGCCGGCGGGTAAGCCGCCACGGCCACCTGCGGTGTCGCCAGCCTGGCCGCTATCCCGGCGAAGTCCTCGCCCAGCAGTTGCGCCATATTCAGTTCCACTTGCCACTGCCGGCGGATCGCCGAGCGCAGGCGCAAGGCCTTGAGCGAGTCGCCGCCGCTGCCCAGCCAGTCATCCTGGGCGCCAAGCCACGGCTGGCCGAGCAAGGTCCGCACCTGCGCCAGCAGCCAGGACAGTTCCGCACTCTGCTCGCCAGCGGCCGGCAGTTCACCCGACGACGTGGCGCGCCAGGGTTGCCGGTCCTGTTCCAGCAAGCGGGCCCGATCGACCTTGCCATTGGCGGTCAGGGGCAGTCGCTCGAGCAGAAACAGATGGTGCGGGCGCATGTAGCCCGGCAACCGCGCCCGCAGGTAGGCGTCGAAGTCGGCCTGCTCCAGGATGCCTCGCGGCACGATGAACGCCAGCAATTGGTGGTCCTCGGCGGACTGGCGGCGCGTGCAGACATAGGCCTGGGCGACCCCGGGGTGCTCGAGGATACGCTGCTCGACCTCGCCCGGCTCGATCCGAAAACCGCGGATCTTGACCTGGCGGTCGGCCCGGCCGATGTACTCGATCAGGCCGGCCTCGTTCTCCCGGACCAGATCGCCAGTACGGTAATGGCGCCGCGGCTGGCCAGCGTCGTCCGGTAGCATGAGAAAACTGCGCGCAGTTTCCTCCGGCCGGTGGCGGTAGCCACGGGCCACGCCGCTGCCGCTCAGGTACAGCTCGCCTACCGTTCCGGGCGCGACCGGGCACTGCCGCTCATCGAGGATGCACAGCCCGGTATCGGGCAAGGCACGCCCGATCGGCACCGAGGCGCCCATGAAGTCACGGGCAATCGGCTGGCACAGGGCGAAGGTGGTGCATTCGGTCGGACCGTAGACGTTGAAGATCCGGCAGGCGCTGTCCGGGTTGGCCCGATACCAGTCGCGTACCGCCACGGCGCTGATCTGCTCGCCACCGATCAATACTTGGCGCAGGCTGGCAAAACAGCGCGGGTACTCCTGGGCCAGGGTGTTGAACAGCGACACGGTCATGAACAGGCTGTCGACCCGCTGTGTCTCCAGCACCTGGGCCAGGTGCCGGGCATCGAGCAGGTCGTCGTCGGCGATGATGACGCAGGCACCGCCGTTGAGCAGCGGTGCCCAGAGTTCGAAGCTGATGGCGTCGAAGGCCGGGTTAGCCAGGCAGGCAAAGCGGTCGCCGGGGCGAATGTCGATGTAGCCACCCGGCTGCACCAGGCGCAACAGGCCACGCTCGCCGACTTCCACCGCCTTCGGCGTACCGGTCGAACCCGAGGTGTAGAACAGGAAGCTCACTTCGGCCGGTTCGCCGGGCAACGTCAACCGGTTCGGCGCCTCGTGCTCCAGCAGCGCCGTGACGTCGGCCTGCCACAGGTTCGCCAAGGGTTCGGCGCAGGTTTCATCCAGCAGCAGGCCGACGCAACCGCCGTCTTCCAGCATGCGGGCCTGGCGCGCCAATGGGCTGGCACGATCCAGCGGTACCACCACGGCGCCCACCTTGAGTGCGCCGAGGATTGCCGCCAGCCAACGCCATGAGCGCGGCATGCGCAGCGCCAGGGATTGGCCGGGAAGCACGCCACGCGCCCGCAATGCGTGGGCGATGCGTTCACTGGCGGCGGCCAGTTCACGGTAGTTCAGTTGCGTCTGTCGGTCGATCACCGCCAGGGCCTGGGGCGTTGCCCTCTCCTGCTCGGCAAAACGCCCCAGCAGGGTCGGCGATGGGAGCACGGGAGTGGCTTGCTGAATGTTATCCATTACGCCTCCTGCGGCAAGGAATCGGCGGGCGCGGCGACATCGAAGCGCCGCAGCTCCTGTTCCAGGGCCCTGGCGACGCGGCGCAGCTCGACGGTCTCGAGCATGTCCCAGTGGCCGCCATTGACCAACCGGGCGAGGTAACCGTCCCCGGCACGGCGCCGCCAGAAATCGCGCAGCCCACGCAACTGGGCGCGATTGAAGCCTTCACGGGCCTGGATCAGCACCACCCGCCCGGCCCTGGGGGCACAGGCATAGTCGGCCACGGCCATGCGGTTGTGGTTGTAGATATGGAAATAGCGCTCGACCTGGGCATCGTCGATGCCCGGGTACATGCCGTTGAAGCGCACCAGCTTGTCGCGGAACTCGGCCATGTCCACCGGCGCCATCTGCTGGCGGTAGGCGGCGTTGTCCGAGCCCTGGGTATCGAGCAGCACCACGGTGACCTGGCGGTACCCTGCCTCGGTCAGGCGCCGGGCCATTTCATAGGCCACCAGCCCGCCGAACGACAGGCCGGTGAGGATCAGTGGCTGCGCCAGCAGCGGCTCGATCAGTCGCAGGTAGGCTATCGCCATCGCTTCGACCGTAGGCTCCGTGCTCTCGCCAGGGTTGATCCCCGGCGACTGCACGCCATATACCCCGACCGATTCGTCGAGGACCTTGGCCAGCGACAGGTAGCAGAACGCGGTTCCCCCCGCCGGATGAATGCACACCACATTGCGCTGGCCGGCACCCCGCCGGAACTCGATCAGGTTGCCTTGCGCCGCGGCCGGCCCCGCACCCGAGCGGATCCAGCCGCCCAGGGCCTCGATGGTCGGATGGCCGATCACCACGCGGATCGGCAGCTCGATGCCGAAAACCTCGCGGACCTGATGGGCCATCTTGATCGCGGCGATCGAGGTGCCGCCGACATTGAAGAAGTTGTCGCGAATACCGATCTGCGGCGCCAGCAGCAGGCCTTTCCAGATCTGGTAGAGCGCCAGTTCGATGTGGTCGCGCGGGCTCGACAGGTTGACCTGGCGGTTGGCCAGGTCCTGGTCGGCCATGACCCGCAACGCGTCGCGGTCGATCTTGCCGTTGGCGGTCAGCGGCAGTTCCTCCAGCCACAGGTAGGCGCTGGGCAGTACCTGCGCCGGCACGGTCAGCGCCAGATGCTCGTGCACCGCCGTTTCCTCGGGCCGGGCCTCTGCCATGAAGCTGCAGCAGGCCACCAGGCGCTGGTTCTGCGCGCTGTCGCCGACCATCAGCACCACGGCGCGGCGCACGCCGGAGAACGACTCGAGGCGCGCCTCGATCTCGCCGAGTTCCACCCGCACGCCGCGCAGCTTGACCTGGAAGTCGTTGCGGCCAAGGAATTCCAGCTGGCCGTCGGCGCGGTAGCGCGCCAGATCGCCGCTGCGGTACAGACGCTCACCGGGCACGAACGGGCTGTCGATGAAACGCTCGGCCGTCAGCGACGCCAGGCCCAGGTAGCCACGGGCCACGCCGACACCACCGATATGCAGGTGGCCACTGACGCCGACCGGCACCGGCCCATCATGTTCGTCGAGAACATACAAGCGGTTGCCGGCAATCGGCCGGCCGATCGGCAATTGCCGCTCTGGCACTTCGGCACCGGGCTGCAGGGTCCAGATGCTGTTGATCACCGTGGTCTCGGTGGGGCCGTAGACGTTGTGCAGGCGCGCAGTAGGCAATACCTGCCGGAAGCGCCGGGCAATCGCCGGAGTCAGTTCGCCGCCACCACAAAAGACGTTGCGCAGGTCCCGGCACTGCCCTACCTCGTCGACTTCGAGGAACAGTTGCAGCATGGCCGGGACGAAGACCAGCGCGGACACCCGCTGCTCGCGCACGGTGCGTACCAGATAGTCCGGTTCCAGATGGCCGCCAGGCCTGGCCAGCACCAGGCGTCCACCCATGGCCAGGGGCCAGAGCAGTTCCCAGGCCGAGGCGTCGAAGCCGAATGGAATCTTCTGCAGCATGCTCGCCTGCTGGCCGTCGCCACAGACCTGCTGGCACCACAGCAACAGGTTGCTCAGCCCGCGATGGGCAACCATTGCGCCCTTGGGCAGCCCGGTGGTGCCGGAGGTGTAGATCACGTAGGCCAGGTGCTCGGGAGTCAGGCCGATAGCCTGCGGATCGGGGTTGTCCAGCGCCTGCCCAGCCCATTGCGCCGCATCCGTGTCCAGATCCAGCACCGGCACTTCGCAGTGCGCCATGCCCTGGGCATCGCGCAGCAACGGGCGGGTCGCCCCCTGGACCAGGGCGACACGGGGTCCGCTGTCGGCCAGCATATGGCCCAGGCGCCCGACCGGATAGGTCGGGTCCAGCGGCACATAGGCACCGCCGGCCTTGAGCACCGCGAGGATCGCTACCGGCAATTCCAGCGAGCGTTCCAGGCACACCGCCACCCGCACGTCCGGGCCGACACCGAGGCTGCGCAGGTGATGGGCCAGGCGATTGGCGCGACGGTTCAGTTCGGCGTAGCTCAGTGACTTGCCCTCGAACAGCACGGCGCAATCGTCCGCTGCCGCCGCCGCCCGCGTCTCGATCAGTTGCTGCACGCAGCCCGGCTCCCGGACCGGCGGCGCACTGCGGTTCCAGTCGACGACGATCTGCTCGCGCTCGGCCTCGGTCAACAGGTTCAAGGTGCCGATCGGCTGCTTGGCGTGCACGGCAATCTGTTCGAGCAGTTGCCGATAGTGGCCGCTCAGCCGCTCGACGGTGCCCGCGTCGAACAGGTCGGTGTTGTATTCGACCACCAGTTGCAGGCCCTCGGCCTGCTCAACCAGCTCGAAAGCCAGGTCGAACTTGGCGCTGGCACTGCTGGTACCGTAGGACGCCAGGCTCAGCCCGGGCATATCCACGGCCGCGCCGGGGGTGTTCTGCAACACCAGCATCACCTGGAACAGCGGCGAATAGGAGGTGTCGCGCTCGGGATTGACCGCCTCCACCACCCGCTCGAACGGCACGTCCTGGTGCGCATGGACTTCCAGCATGTGCGCGCGAACCTCGCGCAGCAGCTCGGCGAAGGTCCACTGCGGTTGCAAGCGGTTGCGGATCACCAGAGTATTGACGAAATGACCGATCAGCGGCTCGATCTCGGCCTGCCCGCGGTTGGCGAACGGGGTACCAATGCACACGTCCTGCTGGCCGCTGTGGCGCCACAGCAGCACCGCCAGCGCCGCCAACAGCACGTTGAACAGCGAACCCTGGGTCTGCCGCGCCAGGTCCTGCAGTTCACGCAGGGTGCGACTGTCGATACGGCTGGCGAAGGTGGCACCGACATAACGCTGCACCCGTGGCCGTGGCCGATCGGTGGGCAGTGTCAGCAACGGCGGTGCGTCGGCCAGGGTTCGACGCCAGTAGTCGAGCTGTTCCTGCAGGGCCGCGCCGCCCAGCCGCCGCTGCTGCCAGCAGGCATAGTCGGCGTACTGCACCGGCAGCGCCGCCAGGCTCGACGGTTGGCCCCCGAGGTAGTCGCCATAGAGGGTCGCCACTTCGCGCAGGACGATGCCCATCGACCAGCCATCGGCGATGATGTGGTGCAGGGTGTACAGCCACAGGTGTTCGTCGTCCGCCAGGCGCAGCAACGCGGTGCGCAACAGCGGGCCATTGGCCAGGTCGAACGGTGCCCGCGCCTCCTCGGCCACCCGTGCCCGTGCCAGCGACTCGCGCTCGGCGGCCGGCGGTTGGCTCAGGTCGATGATCGCCAGTGGCATCGGACGGTGCTCGTGAACCACCTGGCACGGCTCGCCGTCGTGATCGCCGAAGGTCGTGCGCAAGACTTCGTGGCGGCGTACCAGTTCGTTCAGTGCCCGCTCCAGCACGCTGACGTCCAGGCGCCCCTTGAGCACCACGGCATTGGGAATGTTGTAGAACGGATTGCCCGGCTCCAACTGGTCGAGAAACCACAGCTGCCGCTGGGAGAACGACAGCGGCAACGGCGCCGTGTCGACAGCGCGCGGGCGGAGGCCGTCATTGACCGCCAACCGCCCGATCAATGCCTGCTTGTGCCGCTTCAGTGCCTGCAGCAGGTCTTCGGTGAGAAAACCCTTGGGCGCCTTGCAACGCAATTTGTCGCCCTCGGCTTCCAGCACCACGCCGTGACGGTCGAAAAAGGCCAGCAACTGTTCGGCATTCATAGCTCAATTTCCTCCATGTCGCTGTCGTCATCCGCGTGCATGCGGGTGAACGCCTCCACCTCGACGCTGCGCTGCTCGCCTTCGGCCCGCAGGCCGCCCACCATCGAATAGATCAACTGATGACTCGGCCCCAGGTCGAACAGCGCCGGCAGTGCCTGTTCGTCGATCGAGCCCATGCCGCACAGTCCCAGGCCGTGACGGGCGGCGGTCATGGTCAGCAGTTGGGTCATGGCGCCGGCCTCGATATGGCAGAAATCCCGGCTGCGCTCGCCATAGAGCGGACGGATCGCCGCCATGTCGGCGATGAGGAACAACGAGAACGCGGCGTTCTCATACACCGGGCGGTTGACGAAGTAGTCGTAGGTGTCGGGGTCGAGCCGGGATTGCCCGCCGATGGCCAGCAACTGGTGGCGCACCGGGTCGTAGTAGAACGCACCAGCGGGCACGCCCTCGATCCGCCGCGGCTTGATGTACAGGTAGGCCTGCAGCGGATAGAGACCGCCGGCCGAGGGGAACTGGTATTTCACCTCGCCCTCCAGTTGCCCGCGCGACAGACCGGCCAGCCAGTGGGCGAATGCCAGGGTCGCAATCGGCTGCTGGTCGTAGCGACGCACCGAACGATAGTCGCGCAGACGCTGGGCGAAGCCGGCCTCCGTCGGCAGCGCCAGGGCCACCGCCGGCAACGGCCGGGCGAAACGTCGACGCCCGTGCTCGTCGGCCTTGAACTGCTGGCGCAGTTGCGGATCCTCGATCACCACCTCCGCTTCCACCGCTGCAGGTTGTGGCACACGGCTGCCCGGGAGCGAGTTCGCCCGGTGGCGACGGTACAGTTCCAGCAGGTTGGCCAGGGTCGGCCGGGCCAGCAGTTGCGCCAGGTGCGGCCGGAACTGCAGTTCGGCGGCCAGGGCGTTGCTGATCCGCACGATATCGATGGACGTGGCGCCCAGGCCCAGCAGGTTGACGTTGCCGGCAATCGTCTCGCGCTTGAGCAGGTGCCGGACGATCTCGACCAGGCGCCGCTCTTCAGCGTCCTCGGCGATCAGTGACGGCTCCGAATCCTGGTTTTCCTGCGGCTGCGGCAGGCGGTTCTTGTCGACCTTGCCATTGGCCGAGAGCGGCCAGGCTTCGAGGAAAGTGAATGAGGTCGGCACCATGTAGGGCGGCAGCTTTTCCGCCAGGTACAAGGTGAAATCCTCGGACTGCAATTGTGCATCGCTCCTGATCACGTAGGCTGCCAGGCGTTTTTCACCCAGTTGCTCGCCGAGAATCCGTACCACCGCGCTCTGCACGCCGGGGTGACGGTTGAGCGCGGCTTCGATCTCGCCCAGCTCGATGCGGTAGCCCTGGACCTTGACCTGGTTGTCTTCGCGCCCGAGGAATTCGATGTTGCCGTCCGGCAGCAGGCGGCCCAGGTCGCCGGTGCGGTACAGCCGGGCACCGGTCGCCGGGTGGGCGAAGAAACTCGCGGCGCTCTGTTTCTCGTCGCGCCAGTAGCCCTTCGCCAGGCCGATGCCGCCGATATACAACTGGCCAGGCACCCAGGCCGGCCGCGGTTGCAGCGCCTCGTCGAGGACATGGAAGCTCTGCTGGTCCAGGGCCTTGCCGTAGGGAATGCTGCGCCAGTCGGGGTCGACCTGACCGATCGGGTAGCAGATCGACCAGATCGAGGCTTCGGTCGCACCACCGAGGCTGATCACTTCGATCGCCGGCCGCAGCGCCCGCGCCCGGTCCGGCAGGTTCAGCGGGATCCAGTCGCCGGAGAGCATCGCCAGGCGCAGGCAGGTCGGCAACTGGCCGCCCTGCTGCTCGACGGACTCCAGCAGCAGCCCGAACAACGCCGGCACCGAGTTCCACAGGCTGACGCGATGCCGCTCGATCAGCTCACGCCAGTGCAGCGGGTCGAGGGCCAGGCGCGGTTCGAGCAGCACCACTGCCGCGCCGGCCGCCAGGGTGCCGAAGAAGTCGTACACTGACAGGTCGAAGCTCAGCGACGAGATCGCCAGGACCCGGTCCTGCGGGCTGACGGCGAAGCGCCGGTTGATGTCCAGCAGGGTGTTCACCGCGCCACGGTGGTCGATCACCACGCCCTTGGGCACACCGGTCGAACCGGAGGTGTAGATGACGTAGGCCAGGTCGGCGGGGTTCTGCTCGACCGCCTGCAACGCCGACTCGCCCAGGTCCATGGTTTCGCTCAGGGTGATGACCTCCACCAGCGACGACCAGTCGCTGTCCGTCTTCAGCCCGGGTTGCGCAAGCAGCAAGCGCGCTTCGGCGCGCTCCAGGATATGCCGTACCCGTTGTGCCGGCAGCGCCGGATCAATCGGCAGATAGGCACCGCCGGCATACAGGATCGCCAGGGTTGCCAGCAGTTGTTCCCAGCCCCGCTCCATCATCACCGCAACCAGTTGGTTGGGCCGCACGCCGCGAGTCTGCAGATGGGCGCCGAGCCGACGGGCCTCGTGGCGCAACTGCGCATAGCTCAGTTGCCGGCCCGGCGCGATCAGCGCCAGGGCATCCGGTGTCGCCTGCGCCTGGCGCTCGAACAGCTCATGCATCAGCGGTGATGCCTGCGGATACGCCGGCGCTGGCGGCAGGCCGGCCTGTGGCAGCAGCCCGGGCGTGCTGGCGGCCCAGGCCGCGGGCTCGAGCAAACGGTCGAGGATGCCGTTGTAGGCGGTGAACATCGCTTCGACCAGGCCTTGCGGGAACAACTCGTCGATGCTGTCCCAGTTGAACAGCAGGCGCCCTTCCAGTTCCAGCAGGGTATGGTCGATCCACACCTGGGGGGTCTGGGTGATGCTGTGCACGTTCTGCGCCTGCAGCGCATCGGCCAGGTTGTACTCGGCCTGCTGGGTGGCCGCCTCGGACAGGGTGCTGTTGAACACGATGGGAATCGCCGTCTGCTGGGCCCCGCGGGCCTGGGACAGCTCGCGCAGTACCCGCACGCCGCTGACCACCGCATGGTCGATGTCCTTCCACAATTGCTGCTGGATCGCCCGAGCCTTGTCGGTAAAGCCGAGGTTGCCGTCGATGGCGACTTCGAGCAGCACCAGCGAGGTGAAGTCGCCGATGATCGAATCGACCTGCGGGTGCAGCGGCAGGCGGTTGAACAGCGGCAGGCTGAGGGTAAAGCGCGGCTGGCGGCTCCACAGCGCGAGCACTTCGCAGAAGGCCGTGAGCAGCACCACCGAAGGTGTCACGCCGAATTGCTTGGCCAGGGCCTTGATGCGGCTCCAGTGCTCGACCGACAGTTGCCGATCGCGCCGGGTGAAGTGCGGCGCGGCAATACTCTGCGGCTGACAGACCAGCGGCAGGTCCGGTGCCGGTGCCAGGTTCGTCACCCGTTCGCGCCAGTAGGCCAGGGCCCGTTCGTAGCGCACGCCGCTGCGCAGTTGGTGTTCGGCCAGCACATAGTCGCGGAAGTTCAGGCCCGGTGCCGGCAACGTCCGTTGCGGCTCCAGGTAGAACCCCATCAGTTCGCGGGCGAGGATCTGGCTGCTGGCGGCATCGACGATCAGCGCATCGAGGCTGATGTGCAAGTGGCTGATGCCATCGTCGAGCAAGGTCAGGCTGAACTCGAACAGCGGCCAGCGGCTGGCGTCCAGCACCTGGTGGGACAGCCGTTGGCGGTTGCGATCCAGGGCCTGTTGCGCGGCTTCGCGGTCCAGGCCGCGCAGGTCGAGCTGTGGCATGCGATAGCTCGGCACCTGCGCCAACACCTGCTGGGTGCCGTTACTGAGGAAAACCGCGCGCAGCATGTCGTGACGCTCGATCATCCGGTTCAGCGCGCGCTCGAAGCGCGGGATGTCGAAATCGCGGATGCGCAGTTCCTCGTAGCCGTGGGCACTGACACCACCGAGGCTGACCGTGGATTCACGGCCGAACCAGTAGGCTTGCTGGATATCGGTCAGGGGGAACGGTTCATGGCGATTGGCCGGGTCCGGCTCGATCACCGTGAAGGCCGGTTCACGCTGGGTCTGCTCGTCACGGCTGGCGCGAATCGCGGCAATCAGCTCGCCCGGGGTCGGGGTCTTGAACAGGCTGCTCAGGGACAGTTGCGCGGCCATGCGCTGGTTGATCGCATAGACCAGGCGCGTGGCCAGCAGCGAATGACCGCCGAGTTCGAAGAAATTGTCCTGCAGCCCGACCCGCTCGCAGCGCAGCACTTGGGCCCAGATGTCGGTCAACTGGATCTCGTCGGCATCCCGGGGCGCCACGTAGGCGCTCCCGGACACCCGCTCCGGCGCCGGCAACGCACGGCGGTCGAGCTTGCCGTTGCGCGTCAGCGGCAGATGCGACAGGGACACCCAGGCACTGGGGACCATATGTTCCGGCAAATGGCGGCGCAGGGCTTCGCGCAGCGTCTCGGCCGACGCCGGGCCAACGATGTAGGCCACCAGTTGTTTGTCCCCCGGGGCATCCTCGCGCAGCAGCACGGCCGCTTCCAGTACGCCCGGCTGTTGCTGCAGCAGGCTGTCGATTTCCCCCAGCTCGACACGGAAACCCCGCAGCTTGACCTGCTGGTCGATGCGTCCCAGGTACTGCAGGTTGCCGTCGGCCAGCCAGCGCACCTGGTCGCCGCTGCGGTACATGCGGGCACCCGGCTCGCGGCTGAACGGATCGGGCAGGAAACGCTCGGCGGTCAACTCCGGCTGGTTCAGGTAACCGCGCGCCAGGCAGGCGCCGGCAATGTACAACTCGCCGACAACGCCAGGCGGTACCGGGTTCAGCGCGTCGTCGAGCACATACAGCCGGGCATGGTTGATCGGCCGGCCGATCGGCGGCGCCTCGGGCCAGTCGGCGGCGTCGGCGCAGGCCAGGCTGAACTGGCTGACCACGTGGGTTTCGGTCGGCCCGTACTGGTTGTACAGGTGCGTGCCACCCAGCCCCTGGACGAAACGGCGCAGTTCGTCGTTGACCCGCAGGGCCTCTCCGGCGGTCACGAGGTCACAGCCACCGGCTGGCCCGGGTGCGTCGCCGTCGCTCAGGCCGGCGACCTGCTGCAGCACCGCGAACGGCAGGAACGCCCGCTGCACGCCACTGGCCACCAGGGTCGGGCGCAGCGTGGCGAGATCCTTGCGCCCCTCCTCGCCCATCAGCACCAGGCTGCCGCCCTGGCACAGGGTGCTGAAGACCTCCTGGAACGACACGTCGAAGTTCAGCGAGGCGAACTGCAGCACCCGCCGTGGCGCCGGGGTCGGTCCGGCGGCGTCGAGCAGTTGCCAGTCGATCAGGTTGTCCAGCGCCCGGTGGGTATGCGCGACACCCTTGGGGCGGCCACTGGAACCTGAGGTGTAGAGCACATAGGCCAGGTTGTCCGGCCCGATCGCCACGCCGGGATTGTCGGTGGATTGCCCGGCCCAGCGCGATTGGTCGCTATCCAGGCAGTACAGGGGGCGTTCGCTCGCCCTGGCCGGCAGTGTTTGCCTCAGGCTCGAATGGGTCAGCAGCAGGCTCGGCGCCGCGTCAGCGAACATGTAGGCCAGACGCTCGGCCGGATAGGCCGGGTCGAACGGCACATAGGCGGCCCCGGCCTTGAGGATCGCCAGCAGGCCGATGACCATCTGCGGCGAGCGCTCCAGGCTCAGGCCGACACGGTCCTCGGGACCGACGCCCTGCCCGCGCAGGAAATGCGCCAGGCGGTTGGCGGCCGCATTCAGCTCGGCGTAGCTGTAGCGTTGTTCCGCATGGACCAGCGCCTCGGCCTGTGGCGTGCGTTGCACCTGGGCTTCGAAACGGGCGAGGAAGCCGCCTTGCGGAACGCGGTCGGTGTGACCGCGGCTCCATTCGTCGAGCAGTTGCCGACGCTGCTCGGGGGTCAGCAGGTCGAGGCTGGCGAGCGGCTGCTCGCTGTCGGCGGCCATCTGCATCAATACCCGGCGCAGGTACTGGCCGAAACCGGCGACCGTCTGCGCCTCGAACAGCCCCGAGGCATATTCCAGGCCACCGACGATCTGCCCGTCGCGCTCACTGAGGGCCAGTTGCAGGTCGAACTTGGCGACGTGCTGGCGGCTTGCCAGCGACTCGACAACAAGGCCCGGCAGGGTCAGTTCACTCTGCTGCCCCTGTTCCCAGGCGAACAGCACCTGGAACAGCGGACTGTAGGCCAGGCTGCGCGGCGGCTTGAGCAACTCCACCACTTGCTCGAACGGCAGATCCTGGTGCTCCTGGGCCTGCAGCGCGACGTGGCGGGTGTGTTGCAGCCACTGGCTGACGCTGGGGTTGCCGGTCACCTTCAGGCGCAGGGCCAGGGTGTTGACGAAGAAACCGATCAGCGCCTCCAGTTCGCTGCCGGGGCGGTTGGCCGACGGCACGCCGATCACTACGTCGGCCTGCGCCGACAGCCGCGACAGCACCAGCGCCCAGCCGGCAAGCAGGGTCATGAACAGCGTCGTGCCCTGGCGCCTGCTCAAGTCCTTGAGGCGCCGCGTCAGCGCCTCGTCGAGCAGCAGCGGCACCACGCCGCCGCGATAGTCCTGTACCGCCGGACGCTTGTGGTCCAACGGCAATTCCAGCAGCACCGGCGCCTCGGCCAGGGCTTCGCGCCAATAGCGCCCCTGGCGTTCCAGTACCTCATCGGTCAGCCACTGGCGTTGCCAGGCCGAATAATCAACGTATTGCAGCGGCAGTTGCGGCAGCGGATCGTCGCGATCCTCCAGCGCTGCGGCGTACAACTGGCTGAGCTCGCGGGTCAGCACGCCCATCGACCAGCCATCGCAGACGATGTGGTGCAGGGTCAACAACAGCAGGTGCTGGTCCTCGGCCAGGCGCACCAGCCCGGCACGGATCAGCGGCCCCTGCTCCAGGTCGAAGGCTCGCGCGCCTTCGGCCTCCACCAGGCCTTCGAGATCGGCGGTGGCGTCCAGCCGCTCGAGCGTCAGACCCTGCCCTGGCTCGGCGATGACCTGCCGGGGCTCACCCTCGACACTGACGAAGCGGGTGCGCAAGGCTTCGTGCCGCGCCACCAGTTGGTTGAGGCTGCGCTCCAGCGCCGGCACCTGCAACGGGCCGCGCAATTTCAGGTTCAGCGGCATATGGTAGGCCGCGCTGCCACCCTCCATCTGGGCGAGGAACCACAGGCGCTGCTGGGCAAACGACAACGTTTGCGCGACGCCCCGCTCGATCCGCGCGATGGGCGCACGGACCGCCTCCCGGGCGCTTTCCAGGCTGCGGGCGAACTGTTTCAACTGGGGGGTGGCGAACAGCGCCGAGGCCGCGACTTCACGCTCCAGTTGGCGGCGAATCCGCGCGATCACCTGCATCACCAGCAGCGAATGCCCGCCGAGGGCGAAGAAACTGTCGTCGCGCCCTACCCGCTCGATCCCCAGCACTTCACTCCAAATGCGCGCCAGGCGGTTCTCCAGCTCGCCTTGCGGAGCAACGTAGTGGCGCTGGTCGAAGGCGGCGGCATCCGGTACCGGCAAGGCACTGCGGTCGAGCTTGCCGTTGGCGGTCAGCGGCAAGGCGTCCAGGCGCACGAAGGCACTGGGCAACATGTAATCCGGCAGGTTCAGGGCCAACTGCTCGCGCAGGGCTCCCGGGCTGGTGCCCCCGGACTCGCTTTCGACGTAGTAGGCGACCAGCCTGGGCTGCTCGGCGGCGTCGTTGCGCAACAGCACCACGCCGTCGCGCACCCCGGACACTTCGAGCAGACGCGCCTCGATCTCGCCCAATTCCAGGCGCAGGCCGCGCAGCTTGGCCTGGGAGTCGTTACGGCCGAGGAACTCCAGTTGACCGTCGGCGCGGTAGCGCGCCAGGTCGCCCGTACGGTACAGGCGATCGCCGGCCACGAACGGGTTGTCGATGAAGCGCTCGGCCGTCAGTTGCGGCTGGGGGGGGG
>NZ_AQOH01000364.1 GCF_000364705.1 Pseudomonas fuscovaginae SE-1
AGTTCGAAGCAGGTGCTGTCGATGCTGGCTTCGGTCACGCCATAGGCATGGACGATTCGTACCGCCTCGCCGCACAGTTGGCGCAACTGGCGGGCACTGTGGGCGCTCCAGGTGTCCGAGCCGCAGACCACGGTGTCGAGGAACGCCAGTTCATGGCCGCTTTCCTCGGCCCAGGCCAGCAGCGGGTTGAGCACCGCCGGGACGAAGTCGGCGAAGTCGATCCGCGCATCCCGCAGCAGGCGGTAGAGAGCCGGCGGGTCCATCAGGGTCTGGCGTGGACACAGTACCAGCTCACCGCCGAAACACAGGGCGCGGATCAGGTCGGCGCTGAACACGTCGAAAGAGAACCCGGCCATCTGCAGGTGACGCAGGCCCGGACGCAGGGCGTACAGCTGTTCCCAGGCGGCGCTGACCGCCAGCAGGCCGCGGTGTTCGACCATCACGCCCTTGGGCTGGCCGGTGGAACCCGAGGTGTAGATCACGTAGGCCAGGTGGCGTGGCGTCAGGCCCAATGCCTGGGGTGCGAGGTCCTGCTGCGGGTGCGAGGTCCAGCGTTGCGCATCCTGTTGCAGATCGAGCAACAGCGGTTGCTCTGGCAGGCCTTCGAGGGCCGCGAGCAACGCCGGCCGGGCCGGACCGTGGCTCAATAGCACCGAAGGCGCGCTGTCGCTCAGCATGTGGCGCAGCCGTGCCGGCGGATAGCCGGGGTCCAGCGGCACGTAGGCGCCCCCGGCCTTGAGCACCGCGAGGACCGCCAGCGGCATGTCCAGGGTGCGCTCCAGGCACAGCCCGACCCGGTCGTCCGGTCCGACGCCAAGGGCGCGCAGCTCATGGGCCAGGCGATTGGCCCGGGTATTCAGTTCGCCATACGTCAGGCTGTCGTCGCCACAGCGCACGGCAACGGCCTGGGGATCTCGGCGTGCCTGGGCTTCGAACAGCTCGTGCAGGCAACGCCGGGAGTCGAAAGCCTGCTCACGGCCATTCCAGTCCCATACCAGACGCTCACGCTCCCCGTCACTGAGCAGTGGCAACGCCGTGACCGGCTGCTGCGGCCGCGCGATCATGCCTTCGAGCACCTGGCGCAGATGGCCGGCAAACCGCGCGACCGTGGCCGCGTCGAACAGGGCCGTGGCGTATTCCAGGCCGCCGACGATCCGCCCGCCCTGCTCGGCCAGCACCAGGGTCAGGTCGAACTTGGCCGCCTGGTGACCACTGCGCAGCGGCTGGCAGTCCAGGCCGGCGAGTTGCAGCGTGCCCGGCTCGCTGTTCTCCCAGGCGAACATCACCTGGAACAATGGGCTGTAGGCTTGGCTGCGTGGAGGGTTGAGCCGCTCCACCACCTGCTCGAACGGCAGTTCCTGGTGTTCCTGGGCACCCAGCGCCACGGCTCGGGCCTGTTCGAGCAACTGCGCGGTGGTCGGCGAGTCGGCCAGGGACAGGCGCAGGACCAGCGTGTTGACGAAAAAGCCGATCAGCCCTTCGGTTTCCCGTCGGGCGCGGTTCGCCACCGGCGTCCCGATGAGGATGTCGTCCTGACCCGACAGACGTGCCAGAACCACCGCCCAGGCCGCCAGCAGAGTCATGAACAGCGTGGTGCCATGGCGCAGACTCAAGGCCTTGATCTGCTGACTCAGGGTTTCATCCAGCAGCACAGGCTCGAATCCACCCTCGTAGCGTTGCAGCGCCGGCCGGGGACGGTCGCCAGGCAGCTCCAGCAGGTTCGGTGCCCCGGCCAGGGTGTCGCGCCAGTAATCGTCGTGGCCGGCCTGGTTCTGTTCGGCCAGCCAGCCATGCTGCCATTGGGCGTAGTCGGCATATTGCAGCGCCGGCGCCGGCAACGGGTCGTCCTGCCCCTGGCGGAAGGCGTCGTAAAGCTCGCCCAGTTCGCGGGTCAGCACCGCCATCGACCAGCCGTCGCAGATGATGTGGTGCAACGTCAGCAGCAGGACATGTTCCTGCTCGCCGAGAATCAGCAGACGCCCGCGAAACAGCGGCCCCTTGCCCAGATCGAAGCAAGCCCCTGCCTCCTCGTCCGCCAGGATCGACACCTGCGCCTGTGCATCAGCCTGCAGGGCGAGATCGTGGACCTGCCAGGGAAAACCACAGTCGGCCCCGGCGATCCGCTGGACCACCTCGTCACCCTCGGCGGCAAAGCTCGTGCGCAGTGACTCGTGGCGCGCCACCAGGCGATCCAGTGCCTGTTTCAGCGCGGCGCGATCCAGCGTGCCATGCAGGCGCAGCCCGAACGGTACGTGGTAGGCGTCGCCCCCACCGGGCAACTGGGCGAGGAACCACAGCCGCCGCTGCGCGAAAGAGGCCCGTGGCGACGTGGTACCCCGCACTGCCGGCGTGATCTTCTGCCGTTTGTGCAAGGCGGCGAACTGCGCCGGCGTCATATCACGCAACGAGGTTTTGTCGAACATGAGAGGCTTCCATCCGTGACTGCATTGTTTTTGTCGGTTTCAGGGGCGTGATTCGCCCCGCACGCCGCGACCCGGCCTTGTGGGCCGGGTCGCTCTCGGGTTCTCAAGGGGAAGCGCGGGTTTCCTGCGCCTGGGCAAACAGGTAGTCGAGCAGCGCCTCGATGGTCGGGTGATCGAACATCACCCGCATCGGCAACTCGATGCCCAGCAGATCGTCGATGCGGGCGACGATGCGGGTGGCCAACAACGAATGACCACCCAGTTGAAAGAAGTTGTCGGTGAGGCCGACCCGCTCGCATCGCAGCACCTCGCGCCAGATCTCGGCCAGGGCCCGTTCGATCGGCGTGCCCGGCTCGACATGGGTATGCCGTGCATACGCGCTTTCGTCGGGCCGCGGCAGTGCCTGGCGGTCGAGCTTGCCGTTGGTGGTCAGCGGCAGGCTGTCGAGACGGACGTAGGCGGCGGGCACCATATGCTCCGGCAACGCCGCCGCCAACTGAGTGCGCAGTTCGTGGGCTGCCGGCGCGGCCCCCTCGGCCGCCGTGTAGTAGGCCACCAGGCGCGGGTCGCCCGGTTGCTCCTCGCGGGCGATGACCGCCGCCTCGCGCACCCCCGGGCAAGTGCCCAGGCAGGCTTCGATTTCAGCCAGTTCGATACGGTAGCCACGGATCTTCACCTGGAAGTCGTTGCGCCCCAGGTACTCCAGGCTGCCATCGGCGCGGTAACGCGCCAGATCGCCCGTGCGGTACAGGCGGTCGCCCGGCACGAAGGGGCTGTCGATGAAGCGTTCGGCGGTCAACTGCGCACGGTTCAGGTAGCCACGGGCAACCCCGGCACCGCCGATATGGATCTCGCCCTCGACACCGATCGGCGCCGGTTGCCCCGTCGCGTCGAGCAGATAGCAACGCAGATCCGCCAGTGGCCGGCCAATGGCGCTGGCACCGGCGCGTTCGGCATCTTCGGCGCGCAGTGCCAGGTAGGTCGCATGTACCGTGATCTCGGTGATGCCGTACATGTTCACCACCTGCGTATCGCTGTTGCGCGGGTCGGCGAACCAGGGCTTGAGCGCGGTGGTTTCCAGCGCCTCGCCACCGAACACCACGCAACGCAGGCCGTGGGTCGCCTCGCTGCGCCCCTGGGCCTCCAGCAGGCCTCGGAAGGCGCTGGGCGTCTGGTTCAGTACCGTTACCCGCTGCTCGCAGAGCAACCGGTAGAAGTCCGCCGGCGTACGGCTGGTCAGCGCCGGGACGATCACCAGACGCCCGCCGTGCAGCAGCGCGCCCCAGATCTCCCAGACCGAGAAGTCGAAGGCGAAGGAATGGAACAGCGTCCAGACATCATCGGCATTGAAGGCGAATTGCGCCGCGGTGCTGGTGAACAGCCGGGCCACCTGGCGGTGCTCGATCATCACGCCCTTGGGCTGGCCGGTGGAGCCGGAGGTATAGATGACATAGGCCAGGTTGGCCGGGGTCAGGCCCAGGCGCGCCGGGTCGAGGTTGTCCGCCGGGCCGTCGGCGCAGGTTTCACGGTCCAGTTCCAGGCATTCAGGAGCATTCGCCAGCCCTTGCAGCGGCTCGGTCAACAACGTGCGCGTGGCCTGATGAACGAGCACCAGCGCCACCCCACTGTCCTGCAGCAGATAGGCCAGGCGCTCGGCGGGATACGTCGGATCCAGCGGCACATAGGCGCCGCCGGCCTTGAGGATGGCGAGCAGGCCCACCAGCATCTCCAGGGAGCGCTCGACACACAGCCCGACCCGCACTTCCGGGCCCACCCCGCGTTGGCGCAGGTGGTGGGCCAGGCGGTTGGCCCGGGCATTCAATTCGCCATAGGTGAGGGTCGTGCCCGCGAAGCTCACCGCCGTTGCCGAAGGCTGGCGGGCGACCTGCCGCTCGAACGCTTGGTGCAGGCAGTCGCTGGCGCCGGTGTGCGGCGCTGGGGGATTCCAGGTCTGCAACAACTGCCGGCGTTCCTCCGGCGGCAGGATATCCAGACGGTCGGCACGGCTTTGCGGCGCCTCTTCAAGGGCCCGGACCAGGCTGTCCAGTGCCTGCTGCATCATCGCGCAGGTGCGTTGCGCATCCAGTGCCGCGCAGACCTGGGCACCGATGCGGAAACCTTCGCCGCTGTCGTCCACGGCCAGTACCAGCGGGTAGTTGGTGCGTTCTTCGCCGCCCAGCACCTCGATGCCCTTCCAGGCGCCGGAAGTCGAGTCACCGCCCTCGGTGGCCCGTTCGCTATGGCGATAGTTGAGCAGGCTGGTGAACAGCGGCGTTGGCGAGGCGATGGCACTGCACCGCTGGGCCAGGGCCAGCGAGGCGTGTTCATGCTCGAACAGTTGGGTCAGCAGCCCGTGGGTGCGGCGCACGCAGGCGGCCACGCCCTCGGCGGCCAGGTCGATGCGGATCGGCAAGGTGTTGATGAACGGCCCGAGGATGCGCTCGGCGCCCTCGCCGCCGTACAGGCGACCGAACAGCACGGTGCCGAAGATCACGTCCTGGCGGCCGGAGGTGTGCGCCACCACCTGGCCCCAGGCGACATGGAACAGGCTGGCCGGGCTCACGCCCAGGGCCTGGGCCGACTGTCGAAGTCGCTGGCCGAGTCGATCCTCGAGCATCAGCCGGGCCTCGTTGACGCCGCTACCGTCGCCCTGGATGTCGAGCAGGCCGAACGGTGCCGACGGCTGGCTGATACCGGCCAGCATGCCACGGAAGAACTGTTCCTCGGCCTGCCGGTCGCCGCCCCTGACCCGCTGGGCGATGAAGTTGCGATACGGCAGGGCCGGCGGCAGGCTGGCGGCGTTGCCGTCGAGCACCGCCTCGACTTCGGCGTTGAGCTGCTTCAGCGAAGTATTGTCGTCGATGATGTGATGGAACAGCCGCAGACCGAGCCAGCGGTCGTTGGCCTCGTCCCGGGCGATGACCAGGCGCATCAGCGGCGCGCGGTCCAGCGGCAGGCGGAACTGCCGGGGATCGAAGCGCTGGCGCAATTGCGTGGCGATATCGCCCTCGGCCGGATCCAGTTGCAGCTCCTCGACCAGGCCGTCAACCTGGCGCCAGACCACCTGCACCGGCTCTTCCAGGTCGTCCCAGAACACCGAGGTGCGCAGGATGTCATGACGCTCGATCACGCTTTCCAGCGCCCGCACATAACGCTCCAGGGTCGCCCGGTCGCTGAAGCTCATCAGGCACCAGAGCAGGTAGGGATCGCCATTGCGCGCCATCAGATGGTGGAACAGCATGCCTTCCTGCAACGGCGACAACGGGTAGATATCCTGGACGTTGTCCGCGCCGCCCTGCACCGTGGCAAGGATGGCGTCGATCTGTGCTTGTGTCAGGCTGACCAGCGGCAGGCATTCGGGGGTGATCGGCTGGCCACGAACGATCGCATTGGCCGCAATGGGGGCGGCGAGCTCCGCCACTTCGACCCCGGCGGCCAGTTCGCGCAGCACCGGGACACTGAACATCAGCCGGGCATCGAGTTCGATGCCCTGTCGTCGCAGGCGCTCGAGGACCCGCAGGGCCGACAGCGAATGCCCGCCGAGGGCGAAGAAGTTGTCATCGCGACCGATCCGCTCGCGACCAAGCACATGGGCCCAGGCTTCGGCCAGGGCGATTTCCACCGGGCCTTGCGGAGCGCTGAAGGGTCGCGTGCCGAAGGCACTGTCGCCAGGCGCCGGCAGCGCGTTGCGATCGAGCTTGCCGTTGGCGGTCAACGGCAATGCCTCCAGGCTGACATAGGCGGCCGGGACCATATGCTCCGGCAGCGCCGTCGCCAATTGCCCGCGCAGTGCCTCGACGGTCGGCACGGCACCGTCGACGAGTGTGTAATAGGCTACCAGTCGCGGCTCGCCCGGCTGATCCTCGCGGGCGATCACCCGTGCATCGCGCACTCCGGCGCAGCGTGCCAGGCAGGCCTCGATTTCACCCAGTTCGATGCGGAAACCGCGGATCTTCACCTGGAAATCGTTACGGCCCAGGAACTCCAGGCTGCCATCGGCGCGGTAGCGCGCCAGGTCGCCGGTGCGGTACAGGCGCTCGCCCGGAACGAACGGATTGTCGATAAAACGCTCGGCCGTCAGTTGCGCACGGTTCAGGTAGCCACGGGCAACCCCGGCTCCGCCGATGTGGATCTCACCTTCGGCACCGATCGGCAGCAACTGCCCGGCGCTGCCGAGCAGGTAGCAGCGCAGGTCCGCCAGGGGCCGGCCGATGGGGCTGCCGGGCTGCTCGGCGTCTTCGGCCCGCAGCGCCAGGTAGGTGGCGTGTACGGTGATTTCGGTGATGCCGTACATGTTGACCAGTTGCGTGTCGCTGTTGCGCGGGTCGGCGAACCACGGTTTGAGCGTGGTCATCTCCAGCGCCTCGCCACCGAACACCACGCAACGCAGGCTGTGGGCCGCACGGCTGCGCGCCTGGGCACCGAGCAGGCTACGGAAGGCGCTAGGGGTCTGGTTGAGCACGGTCACGCCCTGCTCGCAGAGCAACTGGTAGAAATCCGCCGGGGTGCGGCTGGTCAGGGTCGGCACGATCACCAGGCGCCCGCCATGCAGCAACGCGCCCCAGATTTCCCAGACCGAGAAGTCGAAGGCGAAGGAATGGAACAGCGTCCAGACATCGTCGGCACTGAAGTCGAACTGCCGGGCGGTGCTGCCGAACAGCCGCGCCACGTGAGCATGTTCGATCATCACACCCTTGGGCGTACCGGTGGAACCTGAGGTGTAGATCACATAGACCAGGTGGTTCGGCGTCAGCCCCAGCTCCTGCGGGTCGAGATTGTCGGCGGGACGCTCGGCCCAGCGCGTGGCATCGACCTCCAGGTCCAGCAGGCGCGGCTTACTGGCCAGGCCCTTGCAGGCGGCGGTCAGGCTGGGCCTCGCGGCGGCGTGGGTCAGCACCACCGCCGGGTTGCTGTCGGCGAGCAGCAGATTCAGGCGCTCGCTCGGATAGACCGGATCGAGCGGGACATAGGCACCGCCGGCCTTGAGAATCGCCAGCAGGCCGACCAGCATGTCCAGTGAGCGCTCGACACACAGGCCCACCAGCACATCGGGGCCGACACCGAGGGTTCGCAGGTAGCGCGCCAGGCGGTTGGCCCGAGCATTGAGTTCGCCGTAGCCGAGCGTCTGCCCTCCGAGGCTGACCGCCGGCGCCCAGGGATCGAGCGCCACCCGCTCCTCGAACAGTTGATGCAGGCAGCGCGGCGGCGGCTCGCACGGGATGACCGGGTTCCACTCGGTCAGCAACCGGTGGCGTTCCTCGGCGCTGATCAGCGAATCACTGTCCAGGCGGCGTTCCGGTGCCTCCAGGCACCGCCCCAGCAGTTCCAGATAGTTGTCGCGCAAGCGGGTCATGGTTTCTTCCTTGAACAGATCAGCCGAGTAGTTCCACAGCAGCGACAGGGTGTCGGGGCTGTCGGCCCGGGTACCCCGGGGAATCACCACCACCTCGATATCGAACTTCGCCGTCTGGTTGCTGTAGGCCTCGAACAGCGAGAGGTCGAACCCGGGCCCCTGGAGCCGCGGGGTCTGCGAGTTGTGGAAGCTGAAGGCCACCTGGAACAGCGGGTTGCGCGACAGCGAGCGGGTGGGCTGGAATTCGCGCACCAGGCGCTCGAACGGCACGCTTTCGTGGTCGTAGACATCGAGCATGCGCTCGGCCGTACGTCCCAGCAGTTCGCGGAAGGTCGGCGCACCAGCGAGATCGGCGCGGATCACCACGCTGTTGACGAACATGCCCAGACAACGCTCGTAGGCCACCGACTTGCGGTTGGCCACGGCCGAGCCGACGAGGAAATCCTCGATGCCACAGCGCCGTCCCAGCCACAGTTGGAACACCGTGAACAGGGTGGTGAAGACCGTGACGCCCTCGGCGTCGCTGAACTGGCGCAGCCTGGTGGCCAGCTCGGCCGGCAGTTCGAAGCGCAACTGTCGGCCACGCCCGCTGCGCTGGGCGGGCCTGGGATAGTCGGTGGGCAGCGGCAGGGTGAACGGTGCATCCTGCAACTGCTGCCGCCAGAAGCGCATCTGCCGCTCGTACTCGGCTTCGGCCGCCTCGCTCTGCTGCCAGCGGGCGTACTCGCCATACTGCGCGCCCGGCATTGGCAGCGGGTCGCCGCGGTCGCCGTGGTGGTACTGGTAGAGGTGCAGCAGCTCCTCGAGGAACAGGTTCGCGCTCCAGCCGTCATGCACGAAGTGATGCTCGACATGTACCAGGGCAAAGGCCTCGGGCCCCCGCCGCACCAGCAGCCAGCGCACCAATGGCAGGCAGCCGACATCGATGGCGCGATGCACTTCCTGCTCGACCCGCTCGATGAACCCCTGTTCGTCATCCGCCGGGATATCGATACAGGTCAAGGCGGCACGGGCCTGCTCGTGTACCCGCTGGTAGGGCACCCCCTCGCCATCATCGTGGAAGGTAGTGCGGAAGATTTCGTGACGGCTGACGATCTCGTCGAGGCAACGTTGCAGCAGTTGTTCATCGAGTCGGCCATGGATGCTGATCACGCTCTGGGCGTGATAGGCCCGCGCGTCGGACACCTTGTTCAGCCACCAGACGCCGCTCTGCTGGTAGGACAGCGGCGCAATCGGCGAAGCGTCGCTGACAACGGCCGGGCCAGCGGCCAAGGGTTCACTCAGTTGCCGGGCCACCTGGCGCAATGTGCCCTCAAGAAACAGGCTCTTGAGCGGCAGGTGCCGACCGCCCTGTTCGCGCACCCTGACGGTGATCTGCAAGGCGCTCAGGGAGTCGCCGCCCAAGGCCAGGAAACTGTCCTCGCGCCCTACCCGATCGACTTTCAATACTTGCGCCCAGATATCCGCCAGCCACTGTTCCAGCCCTTCCTCTGGCGCGACATATTCGCGGCTGATCAGCGCACTGGCATCCGGCACCGGCAGCGCCTGGCGGTCGAGCTTGCCATTGGCGTTCAACGGCCATTGTGTCAGGCGTACGCAGGCAGCCGGCAGCATGTGTTCGGGCAGGCTCTGCCGGGCGTGCTCACGCAACTGTTGCGGGGTGATATCGCTCGCCGCCCGGTAGTAGGCCACCAACCGGCGCTCTCCCGGCGTGTCTTGGCGAACGATCACCAGGGATTCCTCGACGCCGGGCAAGCTGTTCAGGCAAGCCTCGATTTCGCCAGGCTCGATTCGAAAACCGCGCAGTTTGACCTGGAAGTCGCTGCGTCCGAGAAACAGCAGTTGGCCGTCAGCGTCGAAACGTGCCAGGTCGCCGGTGCGGTACAGGCGCTCGCCGGGTACGAAGGGGCTGTCGACAAAGCGTTCGGCGGTCAGTTGCGGACGATTCAGATAGCCCCGGGCCACGCCGATACCGCCGATGAACAGTTCGCCCACCTCGCCCAGACGCACCGGAGCGCCCGCCTCGTCCAGCAGGATGGCACTGGCCTGGTCGATCGGTTCGCCGATCGGCACGGGCGATTGCCGATCGTGGTGTTCGGCGCAACGGTAGACCGTCGCCCAGATAGTGGTTTCGGTCGGACCATAGGCGTTGAACAGTCGCCGCCCCCTTGCCCAGACCGCCGCCAACGCCGGGTTTGGCGCTTCGCCAGCGAGCACCAGGGTCGCCAGTCCGGGTAAGCTGGCAGGGTCGCCAAGCCCGGCGAGCACCAACGGTGGCAGCGTGGCATGACTGATGTGCCGTTCGCGCAACACCTGCACCAGGTTATCGCCCAGCAGCAAAGTGCCGGGCTCGACGATCTCCAGGCAAGCGCCGTGGGTCAAGGCCATGACCCACTCGAAGACCGAGGCATCGAAACTGAAGGAAGCGAACTGCAGCACCCGATCTCCGGGCCCCACGGCGAACAGCGGCCCCTGGACGCGGGCCAGGTTGACCAGCCCGCGATGCTCGACCATCACGCCCTTGGGCAATCCGGTGGAACCGGAGGTGTAGATCACGTAGGCCAGGTGACGATCGTTGAGGCCGAGGGCATCGGCTGGCAGGTTGTCCGCCGGGCAATCGGCCCAGGCGGCCTCGTCGCTCAGGTCGAGCACCGCGGGCTGTTCGGCCAGGCTGGCCAGTGCCGGGCTCAGGCCGACGAGCGCCTGGGCGTGGGTCAGGACCAGCCGTGGCGCGCAGTCGGCGAGCATGTGCGCCAGACGTTGTGCGGGGTATGCGGGGTCCAGCGGAACATAGGCACCACCGGCCTTGAGCACCGCCAGCACGGCAACCAGCATCTGCGGCGAACGCTGCAGGCAGAGGGCGACCCGGGTATCGGGGCCGACGCCGGCTGAACGCAGGTGGTGCGCCAGGCGATTGGCCAGGATGTTGAGTTGCTGGTAGCTCAGGACCCGTCCCATGAAACCCAGCACCGGGGCCGAGGGATCACGCAGTACCTGGGATTCGAACAATTGCTGGATAAGCGCGGCGTTCGGTTCTGTGACCAATTCAAGCCTCTCATTCCCTTGGAGGATCCACGAGCGGTGACGAGGCTTGCGCAGGGATGACAGCGCTAGGGTCGACCCGATCGGCTGCGAATGCCTGGACTGTGCTGTCCGTAGCAATCTTCTTACGCTGGAGGGGATTCTGTCCCACAGCGCGGAAGGATAATAACCACGAATTTTGTCGGCTGGAAATACAAAGTTGCGTCGTTCATGTAGCGAATTTGCGCTGATGGCGCATTGATCACCGTGCTGGTTTCGACTCCGGAAAAGCCGCCGCGCACCGCCATTGCAGCGTGTTGCCGGGGCCGCACTGTAAGAAAATGTATCAAAACCCTAACCGATACCTTTCAATGCCCGAGGGCCGATATTTGACATACTCCAGACGCTTGTCGGTGTGCTCAATAGGGTCTTTGGCGGCAGTCGCCGCCAATGCCACCCCCTTTCGTCAGGAGTGAGTCTTCATGAAAATCGGTTTTGTCGGCTTGGGCAGCATGGGCCAGGCCATTGCCAGCAACCAGCTCAAATCCGGCTTGCTCGACACGCTCGAGGCGCCGCTGATTCACGTGAACCTGGCGCCCCTTGCCGTGGACTTTGCCGAGGAACTGGCCGAGCGGCACCAGGCCCGGGGGTTCACTTATATTGCGGCACCGGTAATGGGACGGCCATCGGGGCATATCCGTTTGCGCGGTCAGCTCATGCATGGGTTTCGCCCCTTGCGGGCGAGTTCCCTTTGGCAGTCGTCGGGGTGCCGCGTCACCCAAAAGGAACCCAAAGAACTTGCCCGCGAATGGACCAGCGGGGACAGCCCAAAAAACCGGACCAGCCAGCCGCTTACGCTTCTGGCTGATCCGGTTTCGGGATTCGTTCGAACGAGCTGCCTTCAACGCGCCAATCGTGTAAACACGTAGTCGCGATCCTTGACCAACGCCTGGTGACAGGCGAAGCAGGTTTCATGCTGGCTCACATCGGCCGGCTTGCCGTCGATGAAACGGCCAAACCCCCAGCCGCCCGTGGCGGCATATTTCTTCGAATCCTTGACCATGAATTGCACGGTGGTCGAGTCCGCCGGGACCAGGGCACTGGCCGCTTCGGGCGACTGCATATGCTTCCAGGCCAGCTTGGCGAGGATGGTGCCGTCGGGGAACGGCTGGGTGTCGTTGCTGCGATAGGCCTTGAGCGCCGTCGGGTTGCCGAGGATCGCGCGCAGTTCGTTCAGGGGTGGACCTTGCAACGACGGTGCCACCAGTTCCCATTGGCGATAGCCATTGGGGATGGTCACGCCATAGATCGGCGAAGCATTTTCCGCGTTGGCCGCGCTGTTCGATGTCGGTGCCGCCAGGGCGATGCCCACCGACAGGGCCACGCCTGTCGCGGCCAATCCGGTATAAAGCCATTTCATGTCAGCATTTCCTGTTTGCCTGGGAGGCTTCACAGTCAACCGCGATCCTGTATCCCACACGTGTCCGGAAACGGTCGAAAAGCCAGCCAGTGTATCGACAGCGGCTCCGGATACACTGTGATACACACGGCATCGGCCCGAAAGGCGAACGCCCCGGCAGTTGGACTCTGCCGGGGCGTTCGTGATGAAACCGAAGCCGGTCTTCACTGCATCATCTTGCCGTGATCGTGCATCGGCATTTCGGTCAGGGCACGGGCCGTGGCCTTGACCTCGATCGACTCCTTCACACCCTCGGCATTCTCGACCACCAGGGTCAACGGCACACTGTCACCCTCCTTCACCTGCCCGGTCAGCTTCATCAGCATGATGTGATAACCCTCGGGGGCGATGTCGACGGCCTTGCCCGCGGGCAACTCGACAGCGGCGACGGGTTGCATGCGCATGATGTCGTTCTGCATCTTCGACTCGTGGATCTGCACGAGGCCGGCCACAGGCGATTTCGCCTCCAACAGCTTGCCACCTCCGCTCGAGGTGATACGCATGAACGCGCCGGTGGACGGTTGGCCCGGCACGGTCGCACGGACCCAGGCATCTTCCACCAGGGTTTGCGCCGAAGCGTGCAGACTGGTCATTCCAATAAAACAAAAAACTATATATTTCAATGACTTCATTTGTATATCTCGAATTTTTCTAGCTGGCATCTGTCAGCAGACCGACATGACGGTGAGCAGGTCTTCCGCGCACTGCTGGGCCGTCAGCGATGGCGACAGGCCCAGGCGCAGGCGGCCTCGGCTGTCGTAGACGAAGCTGGTGGCGGTGTGGGACAGGGTGTAGCTGTCCCCGGCCGGTATCTTCTCGTAGAACACCTTGAATTCCTTCGCGGTCCGCGCGGTTTCCTCGAGGGTGCCGTAGAGGGCGACGAAGCTCGGGTCGAACGCCTTGACGTAGGCATCGAGCACCTGGGGCGTATCGCGCTCCGGGTCGAGGGTGATGAACACCACCTGCAGCTTGTCGCCATCGGGGCCCATCAGTTTCTTCGCGCGGGCCGCGCGGGCCAGCGCGGTCGGACAGACCGCGGGGCACTGAGTGAAACCGAAGAAGATCATCGGCATCAGTCCGCTGAAGCTGCCAAGCAGGGTGACGTTGCCCTGGGTGTCCTTGAGCTTGAACTTGCGCCCGAGGATCTCGTCGCTCAAGTCCTTCCCGTACTTGTAGGTCAGTTTGCCGGAGCTGTCGCAGCCGGCCAGCAATCCAAGACCCAGGACACCGAGGCCGGCAACGACCTGGCGGCGAGTCAGTAACTCATTCATGTAAGCGGCCCTCTGGGTAGCCTTTTTGCAACGCAAGTGGTGACGACCTTCGCGACCCTGCCGATGGCGTGCAGTCACGGGGCCAACCACGATTGGCAGTGATGGTCAGGCACGAACCCGGGGCGGCGCTCGGGAACGCGAGCCGGGGAAGACCGGCGCGGCGGCTTGCTGCGCACTGAACGTCGCGCCTGGGTACCCCAGTGGCCGCATACGCGCGGGGATCAGCGCCGCGTGGGAATCCGCCAGTGCCGGGTGCTGGAACAACAGCGAGCAGTAACCGCACTTTTCCCACAGCGCGAGGTGGTGGGGAGAAGGTTCGGGGCTGCGCTCCGGCAACAGGCCTGCTCCCGGGAGAGGACCACCACAGATATCCTCCAGCGCCGCCTGCGTGGCGCGGGTCTGGCTCATCTCCTGCCCGATCAACGGGCCGGCGAACACCAGCAGCATGGCGAACAGGCCCAGCCAGGCGGCGCGGCGGCGCCTGAATGTTCCCGAGGGGAGAAAGGAGGTCATGGGCAGGCAATTTACCACTGTCGCCCTGCCGACGCTGGCCGGTGCGACAAAATGGCACATCGATGAACGCACGATTGCACGCCCTACGGCCACGTCCGATAAACGGGCTGCTCCGTCTCGCGGCACCCACTACGCTCTAGGGTGTGGTACTTCCCTTGAATTCCAGGAGCGTACGATCATGCGTCGCGTAGTGCTGGCTTTCTCAATTGCGGTCCTGTTCCCTGCCGGTCATGCCGTGGCCGGCGTCGATGCCGGTGATGTGGCGACCTCGGCCGGGATCTCGGCATCGCTGTATTCCACCTTCAAGAAGGACAAGAAGACGGTCGCCCCGTCCCACGATGATGCCTCAAGCTTCATCGCCAGTGGCGGCGCGATTCGCGGTGCCTACCTGGAAGCGGCCCTCCGACAGATCCGCCAGGAGCATCCGAGCCTGCAGGCCAGTGACCGGGAACTGGCCGAGGCGATTCTGCTGCAGCCTTGAAGCTCGGCGCGCAAACCGCTCGCCGAAGGCTTCCATCAGGCTGTCCTGAAGGACTTCGCGCCGCTACCGATAGGTTTTCGACACGCGCCGCAGAGGTTTTTCCAATTCACCGTCGCTGATCGGCGATGCCTGGATCGTCTGCATGACCGTGTCACCCTCGGACACCAGCGGATCTGGACATCGTGCCAAGCGAGAGGGTCTGGGTGCTGGAGATCCGGTTGCGTCAGCCTACCCGGGCCGTCGGCGGGTCCTTCGAGGATGTGCTGATCGGCCAGCCCGGCCAGTCGCTCGCGACCGAGCGGTCAGGGCCATGAACGGCGCTACTGGTTCGCCACCTTGGCGCCTACCGACTGGCCCTGGCGGATCTCATGCTGGATTTCCAGCACACGGTCCAGGGCGCTGGTCGCCTGCTGGTCCTGCATCGGCGCATGGATCGCCGCCGACACCAGGCTGATCAGCTTGGCCATGACCTCGGCATCGGTCGCCGGCCGGCCGAGGCTCATGGCCTGCATCAGGAAGCGCAGCTCGGTGCCGGCGATCACCCCGGAGATGGCCTTGAGAGCGAACTGCAGGCGTACGCCGACCTCGTTGCGTGGCATGTCCGGCAAGGCCAGGGCGAAGGCATTGAAGAAACGCTCGAACACCGGCTGGTAGTGTTCCTTGAGGTATTCCTGGATGAAGGGTGAGGTGTCGCTGTAGACCCGCCCGAGAAAACGCACGAAGGACCGCCCTTCCTCACCGGAGCCGCTGCGTTCCAGGCCCATGGCGGGAGCGAACAGCACGCCGAGCAGGGTCTCGCAGTCCAGTGGGCCGTCGGCCTGTTCCTCGCAACGGGCGAGCAGCTCCAGGCGTTGTTCGTTGAGGGGGCCGAGGCGCTGTTCGAGCAGCGCGGTCATCAGGGAGTCCTTGTCCCCGAAGTGGTAGTTCACTGCGGCCAGGTTGACCTGGGCACGTTCGGTGATCTGGCGCAGCAGCACGGCGTCATAGCCATACTTGGTAAACAGTGCCTCCGTGGCATCCAGCAAGCGAGTCTTGGTGACATTGGGAGCGCTGAGTTTCTTTGCGACCATGTGTGAGGAGCCTTTGCTAAGGAGATAACTGACCGAACGAGCAGCGTTTTAAAAATAAATTTGATTTTTTATACCTCTGAAAGCCTTGGAACGCAAGCTTCTCGCGGATTTGTCACCCTCGCGCAAGGCAATAGAAGACTCACGAAAAATACGATGGAATGTGTCAAAAAAGTGTTTCCTCTTGTCACAAAGCCCAGACATCAAACACCCCTTTTCCTTGCCCCGAACGGCTAGCATCGGAGCGGGATCGCGGATACTATTCAAACAAATTTTTAAAATAGGAAAACCAAACCTGTGCCTGATCCTGCCTCGCCGCATGCCTGGACACTTGCATTCTGGCCGGATCGCGAACGGACTTGCCGGCGCTCTTCGCCATGACTGAAACGACAGCCCACGACGGACTCATTTCCTTGCAAGGCATCGGCAAGACCTACCGGCTCGCCGAGCAGCCCCTGACCATTCTCAAGGATGTCTCGCTGTCCATCGAAGCCGGTGAAAGCTGCGCCATTCTCGGCGCCTCCGGCTCCGGCAAAAGCACCCTGCTCAATATCCTCGGCCTGCTCGACCTGCCCAGCAGCGGCCACTACCACTTCGCCGGACACGACATCTTCAGGGCCAGCCCCGACCAGCTGGCGGCCATCCGCAACCGGCAGATCGGCTTCGTGTTCCAGAGTTTCAACCTGTTGCCACGGCTGGACGCCGTCGACAACGTCGCCCTGCCCCTGAGCTACCGGGGCGTGCCCCGCGGCGAGTCGCTGGCGCGGGCCAGGGCCATGCTCGAACAGGTCGGTCTCGGCGAACGTGCCCACCACCGCCCGGCCGATCTCTCCGGTGGCCAGCGCCAGCGGGTGGCGATCGCCCGGGCGCTGGTCGGCGAGCCTTCGGTGATCCTGGCCGACGAGCCGACCGGCAACCTCGACAGCGGCACGGCACAGGAGATCATGGACCTGTTGCTGGAACTCAACCGGGTGCGCCAGGTGACGCTGATCATCGTCACCCATGACCCGCACATCGCCGAGCGCCTGCAACGGCAGATCCGGGTGCAGAACGGCGTCGTGCACGAGACATGCCCGGCATGAGCCCGCAGGTCCAGCAGAGTGCCAGCCAGTTGCTGCACGAGGCGTTCGTCAGCCTGCGCACCCTGGGCAAGCGCTCGATACTGGCGCTGCTGGGGATCGTGATCGGCAGTTCATCGGTGGTGGCGCTGATCAATATCGGCCACAACGCGGCGCAGGAGGCGGCTGCGATCTTCAAGGACATGGGCACCGATACTCTGGCCGCGCAGTTTCCCGGTGGTGCCGATCTGCGCGAGCCGATGCCCGCCAGTATCGATACCGCGCGCCTGCAGGCCATGCTCCCGGGCGTGCCGTATCTGGCGCCGATTGCGCTGTCCAGCGGTGCGGTGGTGTTCCAGGGCCGTGGCATCAACACCAACTGGGTCGGCACTACCGCGCAGCTGGCCGGCGCCATGCGCCTGAAGCTGCGCGAAGGCCGCTTCCTTTCCGAGTTCGACCAGGGTGAAACCCATGTGGTGGTCGGCGACCAGGTCGCCCGTCGCCTGGGCAGCCCGGGTTCGCCCTTGCGCGTTGGCGAGCGGATCCGCCTGAACGACTATCTGTTCCGGGTCATCGGCATCCTGTACAGCCAGCCGATGGCCGTGCTGATCCCGGTACAGGCCGATGAGTCGCTGTTCCTGCCATTGGCCGGGATGCGCCGCATCGTCGACTCGCCACAGATAACCAGCGTGATTGCCCGGGCCGCTCCCGACCAGGACATGGAAACCGTCGCCGGCGATCTGACCGCGGCGCTGAAAAGCACCTTGCGCGGGCGCGAAGTGGAGGTACAGATTCCCCAGCAGATGATCGACGGCATGACCCGGCAGAGCCGGACCTTCGGTTACCTGCTGATGGCCCTGGGGGGCATTTCGCTGGTGGGAGGGGGTGTGGGGGTCATGAACGTGATGCTGATGAATGTGTCCGAACGCCGGCGGGAGATCGGCATCCGCATGGCCCTGGGGGCACGGCGGCGGGACATTCGCAACCTGTTCCTGCTCGAGGCGGTGACGCTGACGGCGGTGGGCGCCCTGTCCGGGGCGATTCTCGGGGTGACGGCGGCGTACCTCTACGCCCGGCTGTCCGGCTGGCAGTTTTCCCTGGCCGCCGCCTCGTTGCCGCTGGGGGTCGGCAGTACCCTGCTGGTCGGGCTGTTCTTCGGGCTCTATCCGGCCATTTCGGCCTCGCACCTGCAACCGGTGGAGGCGCTGCGCGATGAATAGACGCAGGCCATGGACGGCCACCCTGCTCTGCCTGTTCTGCTGCCAGGCCTTCGCCGCCAGCTCGCTGGTGAGCCAGCCATCGGCGCCGTCGCTGCGCAGCAGCCAGACCCACAGCGTGCTGCTCAGCGAGCAGATCACCAACCTGACCCTGGGCGACGCGGTCTACCTGGGCCTGCGCAACAACCGCGGCATCCGCAGTGCCTATCTGCAACGCATTGCCCAGAAGTTCGACCTGCGGGTATCCGAGGACACCTTCAACCCCAAGCTGCTGCTTTCCGGCCAGTACCGGACGACCAAGGGCTCCGACGACAGCGCGCGCAATGCCACATTGTCGCCGACCGCCAGCCTGCTGGGTGAGTACGGCACTCGCCTGAGCATGGCCTGGACCCAGCAGTTGAACAATGCCGATGTCGCCGGCCGCTATCGCAGCGACGGCCTCGACCTGGCGATCATCCAGCCGCTGATGCGCGGCGCCGGTTGGGACGTGACCACCGCCCCGCTGCGCCTGGCCCGCATCTCCGAGCAGATCAACCGGCTCAACCTCAAGACCAGCGTGTCGCAGACCATCAGCGACATCATCACCGCCTATCGCGAACTGCTCAGGTCCCAGGAGCAACTGACCATCACCCTGGACGCCCTCAAGCGCGCCAGGGCCCTGCTGGAGGTGAACAAGGCGTTGATCGCCTCGGGGCGCATGGCCGAGTTCGAGATCGTCCAGACCGAAGCCGATATCGCCACCCAGGAACTGGGGGTGGAGGAAGCCCGCAACCAGGTGGACACGAATCGCCTGTCGTTGCTGCGCCTGCTGGCCCTGGACCTGTCGACGCAGATCCGTGCCAGCGAAGCGCTGGAGGCTTCGCAGGTCAACATCGACAAGCAGGATGCCCTGCGGGTGGCCAAGGTCCAGCAGCCGGAGTACCTGGCCACCCTGCTGGGCAGCCAGCAGGCCGACCTCAACCTGGTGATCGCCAAGGACCAGGGACGCTGGGACGTGTCGCTGGTGGCCGGTGCCAACCAGATTCGCGACCGCCTCGACAACGACGTCGGCAGCAACGGTTCACGGCGCTGGGACAGCTACGCCGGAGTCCAGGTGCAGATACCCATCGGCGACCTGAGCACCCGCCAGGCCGAGGTGCATGCGCGGGTCGACGTGGAGCGCCAGGAGCTGATCCAGGCCGATGCCCGCCAGGCGCTGGAACGCAGCGTCAACGACGTGGTCCGCGACCTGGGTACCCGTTGGCGACAATATGAGATCGCCCGGCGCGCGGTGGATCTGTCGCGGCGCAAGCTGGATATCGAACGGGAAAAACTCAGTGCCGGGCGCTCGACCAACTTCCAGGTGCTGAGCTATGAAGGCGATCTGCGCAACGCCGAGAGTTCACGCCTCACCGCACTGATCGCCTATCTGAACGCCCAGACGCAACTCGACCTGACCTTGGGCATGACACTGGAGAGCTGGGACATTGCACTCAATGACTACTGACAAGCAGGTCCGACGCAAGCGCTGGATACAGGGCGCGGGGTTGCTGCTCGCGCTGGCTGTGGCCGGTGTCGTCGTCACCACCCTGCGTGCGCCCGCCGCCGACCAGCCCGACGACAGCCGCTGGATACCGGTGCAGCCCGCGCCGCTGGTGCACCAGATCGGTCTGGTGGGCAAGATCGAACCGCAGAAGACCGTCGTCCTGACCGCCCCCTTCGAAGGCAACGTGCGCGCGATCCTGGTGGAACAGGGACAACGGGTCGAGGCCGGCCAGACACTGCTGCAGATGGACCCGGGGCTGCTCGAGATCCAGTTGCGCGATGCCTTGTCCGCCCAGCTCAAGGCCCGGCGCGCGGTGCAGGAACTGCAGGACTGGAACAACAGCCAGCAGGTCGCCCGGGCCCGACGCAGCCTGCGCAGCTCGCAGATGACGCTGAGCAACACCGAACGCAAGCTCAACGAAAGCCAGAACCTGTTCGAACGCGGCATCATCCCGCGCAATGAACTGCAGGACCTGCAACAGCAGTTGCAGAGCCAGCGCATGGACCTGACGGCCGCCGAAGGCGACCTGCAGCAGGCGCTGGACCAGGGCAAGGGCGAATACCGACAGATCGCCGATATGGAACTGACCAATGCCACGGTCAAGTACGAAACGCTCAAGGCCCTGCTCGACGGCAAGGACGTCGTCGCGCCGTTCGCCGGTATCGTCGTGCCCCCACCGGGCGGCAACGGCTCGCAGAACTCCTCCAGCAACAATTCGGCACCGGTGCAGACCGGCAGCCGGGTCAGCCAGGGACAGGTGCTGTTCGGCCTGGCGAACATCGAGCAGTTGAAAATCGTCAGCAAGGTTTCCGAGTTGGATATCAACCAGTTGCACCCGGGCCAGAGCGTGGAGATCCTCGGCGACGGTTTCGATGGCGAACGGCTCAGCGGCTCGGTCGATATCGTCAGCAGCCTGGCCCTGCCCAACGATGTGCCGGGTGGCAGTGCGCAGTTTCCGGTGACGTTGTCGATTCCCAAGCTGACCCGTGAACAATTGCAACGGGTTCGGCTGGGCATGAGTGCACGGCTGACCATCGTCACCTACCGCAACGACCAGGCTCTCGTCCTGCCGGCGGCGGCGATCCGCCAGGATGCCAGGGGCACGCTGGTGGACTATCGCGAGGCGCCGGGTCAGCCGATCAGGCAGGTGGCGATCACCACCGGGCGGGCGACCCAGGACGGGGTTGAAGTCTTCGGCCTGCAACCAGGTTTCGTGCGACTACAGGAATAAGCGCCGCATGGGCCGAAAAGACTGTCCAGCGAGCAACAAGAACCAATAACCGGGGACCATTGCCGCAAGGCCCCTGACCCGGCCAACCGCCAATACCGGAGTGTTGCAACAGTCCGCTGGGGACCCGGTTCCTTTTGACTTACCATGGGGGCCGTGGCGCGCATTCGCGCAAGAAAGCGGGAAGTTTGCCCGAATAAACCCTCAACTATCGCGGACACTATCAGGAGCCGTGCCCGCCCCGTTCACAGCGCACTGTCGACTTGTAATAAGTCCGTCAACCGTTCGAACTTCAACGCATCCCCGAAGCATCGGCAGGGGCCTGGGCGCAAACCTTCAGATCAACGCCCAGGGCCTGGGCGAATGCCTTGATCAGCGGACCGCGTGTCGTGTTGTGACGCAGGATCAGATTGAATGGCGTATTGAACGGCCGCAAGGCCCGCAACTGCCCCCTGGCCACCTGCGCGGCCGCGTAGTGCTGTGGCAGGAAACCGACGAAACGCCCGGTCTGGATCAGCATCGCCACCGCTTCGACCTGGGAGACCGAGGCCGAATGACTGTCGTGGCTGACGAAGTTCAGCTTGTCACGGTGAATCGCATAACAGTGATTGATGAACGGGTGGTTGCGCAGCCCATCGGTGTCGATCAGCGAGTCGTCGAGGTCGAACAACGGGTGGCCTACAGCACAATAAGCCTCGGACAGTTCTGGCCAGGCTTTACCGAGGCCTTGCAGGAACAGGGCATCCGCTGGTCATCCTCCTGGCGTGGCGATGACCTGCCGTTCGCCCACCGCGTGATCCTGCTGCAGTATCAGATCGGGCGCTTTCTCAAGCGCGATCAACTGCGCTACTGGATGGGCGTGGGCATCGCCTTCTTCATCATCGGCCTGATCGGCTTCAGCTACGCCACCCACCTGGTGTCCTGGTGCCTGGCCCTGTTCATCTTCACCCTCGGCGAAATGATCATCTACCCGGCCGAGTACCTGTTCATCGACACCATCGCTCCCGAACGGCTGCGCGGCAGTTACCTGTGAGCCCAGAATCTCGCGGCCCTGGGCGGTGCCATGAGCCCGATGATGTGTGGCTACCTGCTGATCAATACCCCTCCGGCGACTATGTTCTACGCGCTCTGCGGCTTGACGGCAGTGGGTGGCGGCCTGCGTTTTCTGGCTGGGCGCGGCATTCATTAACTGCAAAAATAGTGAAGTTAAAGCGCATTATTATGAATTAGCCAATTATTGAAGGAACCGGCACACTGGCGTCGTTCCTTCCCCCCAATGTTGGAACCTTGAGAGGGCTTGGCGCGGGTCGCACAGGCCCCTTTTTTTGTCCGATGCCTTCGAAGTGGATCGTTTTCAGCATGCTTGCCCGTTGGTCACGCCGTTTACTGCCCCCCTCCCTCAACACCCGCCCGACAGAATGGAGCCGCGCCGCCATAGGCGTTGGCCTTGGCACCCTGATCAGTGTCTGGGCCTGCGCCCAACTGTTCGGGCTACCCGTGGCGCTGCACCTGATTGGCCCACTCGGTGCCTCGGCGGTGCTGCTGTTCGCCGTTTCCTCGGGTGCCCTCGCCCAGCCCTGGTCGATCATTGGCAGTTATTTGTGCGCCACCCTGATCTCCATGCTGGTCGTACACTGGCTGGGACGTAGCCTGGGCAGCGCCGGCCTGGCGGTCGCGCTGGCGGTACTTGGCATGTGCCTGTTGCGCTGCCTGCACCCGCCAGCCGGCGCCCTGGCGCTACTGATGGTGATTGCCGACCCGGACACCGTCGCATTGGGCTGGCAGGTGCTGGAACCGGTGATGCTCGCAGCGGCCTGCCTGCTGGCGGTTGCCATCGGCTACAACAACCTGACCCGGGTTCGCTACCCCAAGGTGCATATCGAACCCCCAAAGACGTTCATCAGCACACCCCAGCCCGGTGAATCACCCGGCATCACCCGCGAGGACCTGGAACAGGCCCTGGCCCAGATGGAGGAGTTCATCGACGTGACACCCGAGGATCTGGAGCAACTGATCACCGCCTGCGAGACCCAGGCCAAACGCCGCAGCATTGGCGAGGTGTTCGCCTCCCGCCGCTGATTTTTGCCCCAAGCTGGAGCAGATACCCCACCTGGCAACCATTGACGGTGCAGTGTCGGGGCCGGCTTGCTGACGATTGCGCCCTCCCAGGCACCGCGGAATCCGCTGGCACAACCGGAAACCCGGGTTGGCGCAAAGCTTGCAGACAGCGAAACGACAGCCGTCAACGCAGACGGTTGATCTCACGACAAAGGCGCCGTGTTGCCCCGTTTCGACGGAGTGCGACACAGCGCCTTTTTCATTTGTGCAAGTTTTCCTCGGGCAGGAGCAATGGACCATGACCCAGACCAGCGTACGCAGCGTGTGCCCCTACTGCGGTGTCGGTTGCGGCATCGTCATGGAAGTGCGCGACAACCAGGTGATCAAGGTCAGCGGTGACAAGCAGCACCCGACCAATTTCGGCCGCCTGTGCACCAAGGGCAGCACCTGCGCGCAGCCACTGGCGCATTCCGGGCGCATGGCGCAGGCCTTCATGCGCCACGAACGCCAGCGCGACCCCGGCCAGGTCGGCATGGACCAGGCCATCGGCGAAACCGCGCGACGGCTCAAGGCGATCCTCGACGAGCACGGCCCCCACGCGCTGTCATTCTATGTCTCCGGACAGATGTCGCTGGAGGCCCAGTACCTGATCAACAAGCTCGCCAAGGGCTTCGTACGCACCAACCTGATCGAGTCCAACTCACGCCTGTGCATGGCCAGCGCCGGCGCCGGCTACAAACTGTCGCTTGGGGCTGACGGGCCGCCGGGCTCCTATCAGGACTTCGACCAGGCCGAGCTGTTTTTCGTGATCGGCGCGAACATGGCCGATTGTCATCCCATCCTGTTCCTGCGCCTGATGGATCGGCTCAAGGCCGGGGCCCGGCTGATCGTGGTCGACCCCCGACGCAACGCCACCGCCGAAAAGGCCGACCTGTTCCTGCAGATCAAGCCGGGCAGCGACCTGGCCCTGCTCAATGGCCTGCTGCACCTGCTGGTGAAGAACGGCCACACCGATCCCGAGTTCATCGCCCATTTCACGGAGGGCTGGGAGGCACTGCCGGACTTTCTCGAGGACTACCACCCGGCCCGCGTCGCCGAACTGACCGGCCTGCCCGAGACTCAGCTGCACCAGGCCGCACGGTGGATCGGCGAGGCCACTGAATGGATGAGCTGCTGGACCATGGGCCTGAACCAGAGTACCCACGGCACCTGGCACACCAACGCCCTGTGCAACCTGCACCTGGCCACCGGGGCGATCTGCCGGCCCGGCAGCGGCCCGTTTTCCCTGACCGGCCAACCCAATGCCATGGGCGGCCGCGAGATGGGCTACATGGGCCCGGGCCTGCCCGGCCAGCGCTCGGCGCTGGTGCCGGCGGACCGCGAGTTCATCGAGGACCTGTGGCAGATTCCCCGTGGCAGCCTGAGCCAGCAGGTCGGAGGCGGCAGCGTCGCCCTGTTCGAGGACATGCAAGCCGGCAAGGTCAAGGCCTGCTGGATCATCTGCACCAACCCGGTGACCTCCTCGCCCAACCGGCAAAAGGTCATTGCCGGCCTGCAAGCTGCCGAACTGGTGATCGCCCAGGACGCTTTCCTCGACACCGAAACCAATCGCTATGCCGACATCCTCCTGCCAGCCGCCCTGTGGGCCGAGGCCGAGGGCGTCATGATCAACTCCGAGCGCAACCTGACGCTGATGCGCAAGGCGGTCGATGCTCCCGGCCAGGCCCTGCCGGATTGGCAGATCATCGCCCGGGTCGCCTGCGAAATGGGTTATGCCGCAGCCTTCAGCTATGCCAGCGCGGCCGAGGTGTTCGAAGAGATCAAGCGGGCCTGGAACCCCGGGACCGGCTACGACCTGCGCGGGGCCAGCTATGAACGCCTGGAACAGGCACCCGTGCAGTGGCCGTGTGGCCCCGGTCAGCAGTCCCATCGCAACCCGATCCGCTACCTCAATGATGGCCTGGGCAGGCCTGCCCTGCCAGCCGCCGACGGCAGCTACCCACGCTTGCTGTTTCCCACCGCCAGCGGCAAGGCAATGTTCTTCGCCCGGCCCTGGGAGCCCGCGGCCGAGCGGCCCGATGAGCAGTTTCCGTGGGTACTCAACACCGGCCGCCTGCAACACCAGTGGCACACCTTGACCAAGACCGGCAAGGTCGCGGCACTGAACAAGCTCAATCCCGGTCCCTTCGTCGAGATCAACCCACTCGACGCAGCACGCCTGGGTATCTCCGACAAAGACAGTGTCGAGGTACGCTCGATGCGCGGCCGGGCGGTACTGCCGGCGCAGGTCAGCGAGCGGGTCGCCCCCGGCAACTGCTTTGCGCCCTTTCACTGGAACGATGTCTACGGCGAGGAGCTGGCGATCAACGCGGTCACCAGCGATGCCGTGGACCCGATCTCGCTGCAACCGGAATTCAAGTTCAGCGCCGTGGCCCTGACCCGGGTCGAGTCCCCCCAGCCTGATCCACTGACCTCGCCCACGCGCACGGAGGCCCCGCAGACCATGCAGACCCAAGCCCTGGCCCGGATCCTCGGGCTCGACACCGCCCCCGGTATCCAGTTGGCACCCAATGAGAATCTCTACCTGCGGGGCTTCCTGCTGGGGTTGGGCAGCAGCCAGGCCAACGCCGGGGTTCCGGCCCTGCCGGCCAATGCCCCGCTGCAGCCGGCCAACCGGCTGATCCTCGAGGGTATCCTGGCCGGGTTGTTTGCCCGTCAGGAGCCGGTCCAACCGCAGGCACCGCTGAGTCCTGTCGTCGCGAACGAGCCGCCGCCCCTGCTGCTGCTCTGGTCATCCCAGACAGGCACGGTGGAGGCCTTCGCCAAATCAGCCGCCGAGCGCCTGCAGGAAAAAGGCCACCGGGTGCGTCTGGCCTCGATGGACAGCATCCAGGCCCAGGAGCTGAGCCAGGCCGGTCGTGCGCTGCTGCTGACCAGCACCTTCGGTGACGGCGACCCGCCGGACAATGCCCACGGTCTGTGGCAGGCCCTGGCGGCGGACAGCGCACCCAACCTGGCTAACCTGCGGTTTGCCGTATTGGCCTTCGGTGACTCCAGCTACGACCAGTTCTGCGGCTTTGGCCGCAAGCTCGATGAGCGCCTGCACAGCCTCGGCGCCCAGCGCCTGGCCGCCCGGGTCGACTGCGAACCGGATTACCAGGCGCCGGCCAGTGCCTGGTTGGAGAGGCTCGATACCGCCCTGGCCGAAAAGCCAGCACCTGCCACCAGCGCTCCACGCTACAGCCGCCAGCAACCCCTGCCGGCGCGGCTCAAGCATAACCGGCTGCTGAGTGGGCCGGACGCGGGCAAGGAAACCCGCCAGTTCGTCTTCGACCTCGGCGACAGCGGCCTCGACTACCAGGCCGGTGATGCCCTCGGCGTCTGGCCCAGCCATTGCCCGGAACAGGTGGAACGACTGCAAGCTTGCCTTGGCGCGACCACCGCCGACACCGTGGTGACCATCAAGGACCAGACGCCGTTGCCGCTGGTCGAGGCCTTGACTCGCCATCTGGAGATTGGCCGGATCAGCCCCGCGCTGCTGCAACTGGTGCTCCAGCGCACCGGCAGCAGCCAGCTCAAGCGACTGCTCGCCGACGAACACAAGACCGAACTCAAGGATTGGCTCTGGGGCCGGCAACCGGCTGACCTGTTGCGCGAGTTGCAAGTCGAGTTGCAGGCCCAGGAACTGGTCGATTGCCTGAAACCGCTGCAGCCGCGGCTGTACTCGATCTCCTCGAGTCCCAAGGTGCATCCGGGTGAAGTCCACCTGACGGTGTCCACCGTGCGTTATGAGCGCGCCGGGCAAGCACGCTCCGGTTGCTGCTCGGGTTTTCTCGCCGATCGTGCCGAAGGCCTGGAGGTACCGATCTTCGTGCAGAAATCGGCGAACTTTCGACCGCCTGCCGATCCTCGCGCACCGATGATCATGGTCGGCCCGGGCACCGGGATCGCCCCGTTCCGTGCCTTTCTGCAAGAGCGCCAGGCCACCGGGGCCACCGGCAGGAACTGGCTGTTCTTCGGCGAACAACATGCGGCCAGCGACTTCTATTATCGCGAGGAGCTGCAAGCGTGGTCCGAACAGGGTCACCTGCATCGTCTCGATACCGCGTTTTCCCGGGACCAGGCGCAGAAGATCTATGTGCAGCACCGGATGATCGAGCAAGGTGCGCAACTGTGGGCCTGGCTGGAGGATGGCGCGGGGTTCTATGTGTGCGGTGATGCCAGTCGCATGGCGCGGGATGTGGATGCGGCGCTCAAGCAGGTGGTACGCACCCATGGCGGCCTGGATGCCGATGCGGCTCAGGCGTATGTCCAGGCATTGGCGGCGGACAAGCGTTATGTGCGGGATGTGTATTGATCGCCGTTCTGGGGAGGGGGCGGTGCCCGCGAAGGGGCCCTGAAGCACGCCCTCATAGCAGGCAACCGCCACCGGACATGCACCAGCACAGGTCGCGTTGACCCGACAAATGTCCACGAATCCCGGAAAAACCGCACAAACCGACACTTGGCACACTCCCTGCTTTAAACCAATCACCCTCTGCCATGAATGACCAGGCAGACCGTTCCGGTGGTCAACGGCGATCACATACTGAACAGGCATAAAAACACCAGGCAAAGGCGCCTGGAGCTTCGGCTCCAGGCGTTTTTTTTTGCATTTTTTCTGGCTGGGCCAGCCCGTGACTGGCCGTGATCCGAGGAAGCTCCATGAACGCTATCGTGAATGTCGAACATCGCCAGAAACTGGTGATCGTGGGTAATGGCATGGTCGGCCACCACTGCGTCGAGCAGTTGATCGAACGCGGCGCCCTGCGTCACTTCGAACTGCATGTCTACGGCGAGGAGTGGCAACCGGCCTATGACCGTGTGCACCTGTCCGAGTACTTTGCCGGCAAGGATGCCCATGCCTTGGCCCTTGGCGAGCCCGGCCTGTACGAGCGACATGGCGTCAACCTGCATCTGGGCGTGGAAGTATTGGAGATCGACCGTGATCGCCGGGAGATCGTCACTCGCTCCGGGCGCCAACCCTACGATCAGTTGATCCTGGCCACCGGTTCCTATCCGTTCGTTCCGCCGATTCCCGGCTCCGAAGGCTCGGCACGCCTGGTCTACCGGACACTCGACGACCTCGACGCGATTCGCTCGGCGGCGGCCGAAGCCCGTCGCGGCGTGGTGGTCGGTGGTGGACTGTTGGGCCTGGAGGCAGCCAACGCGCTGAAGTCCCTGGGCCTGGAGGCCCACGTGGTCGAGTTCGCCCCACGGCTGATGCCGGTGCAGCTGGACGGTGACGGTGGCGCCGCCCTCAAGGCACAGATCGAAGGCCTCGGTGTCGGTGTCCACCTCTCCCGGGCGACCCGGGAAATCGTCGCCGGCGAGCAGTACCGCTACCGGATGAACTTCGAAGGCGGCGAGTTTCTCGAAACCGACCTGATCGTTTTTTCAGCCGGCATTCGGCCACAGGACCTGCTGGGCCGCAACAGCGGACTGGAAATCGCGCAACGAGGCGGTATCGTCATCGACGGCCACTGCCAGACCAGCGACCCGACTATCTCGGCCATCGGCGAATGTGCGTCCTGGAACGGCAGCGTGTTCGGCCTCGTCGCCCCAGGCTACAGCATGGCGCGCAACGTCGCCGCACGCCTGGCCGGTGAGACCGCCGATACCTTCAATGGCGCCGACATGTCGACCAAACTCAAGCTGCTCGGCGTCGACGTCGGCTCGATTGGCGACGCCCATGGGGCGACTCCGGGCGCCCGCAGCTACCGTTTCATCGATGAGGCCAATTCGGCCTACCGGCGGCTGGTGGTCGATGCCGAAGGCAAGAAAGTCATCGGCGCCGTGCTGGTCGGCGACAACAGCCATTACGACACTTTGCTGCAATACGTGCAGAACGCAATCGCCCTGCCCCAGGATCCCGCCAGCCTGATCCTGCCGCTGAGCGAAGGCGCCCCGACCCTCGGCGCCGATGCCCTGCCGGCAACCGCGACCATCTGTTCCTGCCACAACGTCACCAAGGGCGCGATCTGCTGCGCCGTCGACGCCGGCTGCAGCGACCTTTCCGAACTCAAGGCGCAGACCAAGGCCGCCACCGGCTGCGGTGGCTGCAGCGCGCTGCTCAAGCAGGTGTTCGAACACGAACTGGTCGCCCGCGGCGTGGAAGTCGACAAGAGCCTGTGCGAGCACTTCGCCTATACCCGCCAGGAGTTGTACGCGATGGTCCGGGTGGGTGGCATCGAAACCTTCGAGGAACTGCTCGGTCGCCACGGCAAGGGCCACACCGGCTGCGATATCTGCAAGCCGGCGGTGGGCTCGATCCTGGCCTCGTGCTGGAACCGGCCGATCATGGACAAGGCGCTGGTACCGCTGCAGGACACCAACGACACCTTCATGGCCAACATGCAGAAGAACGGCACCTACTCGATCATTCCGCGGATCGCCGCCGGCGAAATCACCCCGGACAAGCTGATCGCCCTCGGCGTGGTGGCGAAGAAATACGACCTCTACACCAAGATCACCGGCGGCCAGCGCATCGACCTGTTCGGTGCGCAACTGCACGAGCTGCCGCAGATCTGGGGCGAGTTGATCGATGCCGGCTTCGAGACCGGCCACGGCTACGGCAAGTCACTGCGCACGGTGAAATCCTGCGTCGGCAGCACCTGGTGCCGCTACGGCGTGCAGGACAGCGTGGCCATGGCCCTGCTGCTGGAGAATCGCTACAAGGGCCTGCGCGCCCCGCACAAGTTCAAGCTGGCGGTGTCCGGCTGCACCCGCGAATGCGCCGAGGCGCAGAGCAAGGACATCGGCGTGATCGCCACCGAGAAAGGCTGGAACCTGTATGTCTGCGGCAACGGCGGCATGCGCCCGCGTCACGCCGAACTGTTCGCCACCGATCTGGATGACCAGACGCTGATCCGCTACGTCGACCGTTTCCTGATGTTCTATATCCGCACCGCCGACCGCCTGCAGCGCACTTCGGTATGGCGCGAAAACCTCGAAGGCGGTCTCGACTACCTCAAGGCGGTGATCATCGACGACAGCCTGGGCCTGGCAGCCGAGCTGGAAAGCCAGCTGCAACTGGTGGTGGACCGCTACGAGTGCGAATGGGCCAACGCCATCAGCGACCCGGAAAAACTCAAGCGCTTCCGCACCTTCGTCAACGACCAGCGCGGCGACCCGGATATCCATTTCGTCAAGGAGCGCGCGCAGCGCCGGCCGGTGCGCGCCAACGAACTCAACCTGATTCCCGTACATGAGGAGGTGGTCTGATGGGCCAATCAACCGCACAACACAGCGTTGCCAACGACTTCCAGTGGCAGACGGTCTGCCGCCGCGAAGACCTGGTGGAGAACTCCGGCGTGGTGGTCTGGTTCCACTGCGCACAGGTCGCGCTGTTCTACCTGCCCAATGCCAGCCAGGGGCGCACTCTGTACGCCATCGACAACCATGACCCGCTGTCCGGTGCGAATGTGATCGGCCGTGGCATCGTGGGTCATATCAAGGGCCAGCCGGTGATCGCCTCGCCCCTGTACAAGCAGCACTTCAGCCTGGAAGACGGCCTGTGCCTGGAGTATCCGGAGCAACAACTGCGGGTCTGGCCGGTGCGCTGGGCGGGTGACGAGGTGGAAATCGCGGTGATCTGACGTTCGTCGGGAACCTGGCAAAACTGTCAGAACTGACAGTAGCCAGTCTCGACCGCGCAGGCCCTAATGGGCGTCTGGCAGCTGTATCCATCCGGATTGCCAGCCGGACAGGTGTTGCCCAGGCAGCACCTGTCACTTATCAGCCACGATGGAGACCACGACGATGGATCACACCCTCCTTCCCGCCCCGCATATTGCGCTGGCACTGGGAAACTTTCACTACCCGCAACACCACCTCCTGCCTGTCGACGCCCTGACCTCCAACCTTGCCCTGGACATCGAGACCGCCTGGCCGGATCCTGCACAAAACGGCCAGGTCGACCACATGACTCTGCTCTACACCTCGCCCGGGGGCAACCTGCACGAGGTGCCTGTACCGTTGCCCGGGCCGCTCCACTTTCCACTCAGGGTATGGCTACCCTACAAGTACCTGCATGAAGAAGGCGTCTCCAAGGTCGCTTTCAAGGTACGTAACCAGGCTGGCGTCACCTACGAGTCGGACCCCGTGGCCTTCACCATCGACCTGCGCGTGCCCAATCATGACCAGGCCGGCACCAAGCCCGTGGTGGACGGCGAAGTCGGTTTTCCGGGCGTGACCCGTGACTACCTGCTCAGGCATTGCAACAGCGTGAAGTTCCTGGTCGAACAGTATCCCGGGCAGACCGCCGGCGACCGGGTCGGCCTCTGCCTCGGCGGCCCCAACGAGCCGGTGCTCAGCGATGCCCTGGTGACCCGGGCCGATCGCGACACCATCATTCGCCTGGATGCGGAGTATTTGCTTGAGCTGGATGATGGCGTGCACCTGGCCTACTACAAGCTTTTCAGCCGAGCCGGCAAGGTGGGGCCCAACTCCAAGGGCACATTCGTGCGCATAGACCTCGGTCCGCGTGATTGACAGCGGCGCCAGCCGGCCAGGCATATGCCAGGCTATTTCATTGGATGGCCGCCTGCGGCGGCTCGCCAGCAAGCCGCCTCCTACAGGGGGCGCGGCTACTTGGCGGCCACCGGCTCGGTCGCACCATCCCAGCCGCCGCCAAGGGCGGCGATCAGTTGCACGCTGGCGATCAGCCGGCTTTGCAACAGGCTCAACACGCTGCGCTCGTTGCTCAAAGCGGTGGTTTGCACCGTCACCACGTCCAGGTAGGCGATCAGGCCGGCCTTGTACTGGTTCTCGGTCAGGCGCAGGGATTCACGGGCCGAGTCCAGCGCCTGCTGGCGCACCACCGCCTCGTTCTCCATGACCTTGAGCTGCACCAGGTAGTTCTCCACCTCGCGGAAACCGTCGAGCACGGTCTGGCGGTACTTGGCGACGGTCTGGTCATACACCGCCTCGGTCCGCTCCACCTCCGCCGAGCGCTGGCCACCGTCGAACAGGGTCATCGCCAGCTTCGGCCCCACCGACCAGAAGCGGTTCGGCAGGCTGATCCAGTCGGCATAGGTACTGCTGCTGTAGCCGCCGGACAGGCTCAGGGTCAGGTCCGGGTAGTAGGCGGCCTTCGCCACGCCGATCCTGGCGTTGGCGGCAATCACCGAGCGCTCCGCCGAAGCGACGTCCGGCCGCCGCTCCAGCAGTTGCGACGGCAGGCCCAGCGGGATCCGCGGCAACGCCGGAACATTGTTGGTGGCCGCCAGCCTGAAGTCGGCCGGCACCTGGCCGGTCAGCACGGCGATGGCGTTTTCAAACTGGGCGCGTTGCCAGATCAGGTCGATCAGGTCGCCCTGGGCACTTTTCAGCTGGGTCTGCGCCTGGGCGATCGATGCCTTGTCCGAAACGCCGAAACGGTACTGGTTCTCGGTGGTTTTCAGCGAGCGCTCGTAGGCCTGCACCGTGGCCTCGAGCAGGCGCTTCTGCTCGTCGATCACCCGCAACTGCAGGTAGTTCTGCACCAGTTCCGACTGCTGGCTCAGGCGCATCGCCGCCAGGTCGGCGAAGCTGGCCTGGGCGCTGGCCTTGTCCGCCTCGAGGCCGCGGCGCAGCTTGCCCCAGACGTCCGCTTCCCAGCTCACGCCCAGTTGCGCGTTGTAGGTATCGCGTATTCCGCTCGAGGAACTGCTCAGGCTCGAGTTGCTGCTGCCGGTGCCCTGGCTGGAGCGGGTCTTGCCGGCACTGAGGTCGACACTCGGGAAGAACGCCCCGCGGGAGCTGCGCACCAGCGCCTGGGCCTGGCGAAACTGTGCCTCGGACTGGGCCACGGTCTGGTTGCTGCTGTTGAGCTTCTCCACCAGGCCATTGAGCACCGGATCACCGTACAGCTCCCACCAGGCGCCACGGGCCAGCGAATCGCTGGGCTGGGCCTGGCGCCAGCCGGCTGCTTCCTTGTACTGCGCCGGGGCGGCGGCATCCGGGCGCTGGTAATCCGGGCCAACGGCGCAGGCGCTGAGCATCAACCCACACAAGGCCAGGCTCAGCAGGCGCGAGCCACGGGCCATTTCCAGGCGTTGGGCCGCCTGCGCGGTCACATTGCGGTATGCAGGGTCAGTCATAGCGGAGTTTCCAGAGCACCGTCGGTACGTACGCCGCGCCAGGCGTTGAAACGGTGGCGCAGGCGATCAAGATAAAGGTAAACCACCGGGGTGGTGTAAAGCGTCAGGATCTGGCTGAAGATCAGCCCGCCGATGATGGTCAGGCCCAACGGCTGGCGCATCTCCGCACCTTCGGCGGTGCTGAGCATCAGCGGCAGAGCCCCGAGGATCGCCGCCAGGGTGGTCATCAGGATCGGCCGCAGGCGCAGCAGGCAGGCTTCGCGGATCGACGCCTGGGGCTCGAGGCCACCATTGCGCTCCAGTTGCAGGGCCAGGTCGATCATCAGGATCGCGTTCTTCTTCACCACCCCGATCAGCAGGAACAATCCGAGCAGGGAAATCAGGCTGAACTCGCCACCCAGCAGGTAAATGCTGAGCAACGCGCCGACACCGGCCGACGGCAGCGTGGACAGAATGGTCAGCGGGTGGATGTAGCTCTCGTAGAGCACCCCGAGCACCAGGTAGACCGCCACCAGCGCCCCAAGAATCATGAACGGCTGGCTTTTCTGGGTCGCGGCAAAGGCATCGCTGGTCCCGGCCATCTTGGCGATCACCGACTCCGGCAGGCCGAGCTTGGCCACCGCCCGCTCGATCGCGGCCGTGCCCTGCTCCACCGTCACGCCAGGGGCCATGTCGAACGACAGGCTCTGCGAGGCGAACTGCCCCTCGTGGCTGACCTGGTCTTCCTGCAGGCTGTTCTCGTAGTGCGCGATGGCTGACAGCGGGATGCGCTGGCCGTCGCTGGTGATCACCTTGACCTGGTTCAGGGTTTCCGGGTCCTGGGCGTATTTCGGGTTGACTTCCATCACCACCTGGTACTGGTTCAGGGTGTCGTAGATGGTGGAAATCTGCCGCTGGCTGTAGGCGTTGTTCAGCACCGCGGTGACCATGCTCATGTCGACGCCCAGGCGCTTGGCGGTATCGCGATCGACCACCAGGGTGGTCTGCTGGGCGCCACGCCCCTCACGAGCGTCAATCGCCGTCAGCTCCGGTAGCCCCTTGAACGCCGTGATTACCTTCGGGTACCACTCGCGCAACGCCGCCAGGTCGTCGCTTTGCAGGATGTAGGAGTACTGGGAAGTCGTCTGTTCGCGACCGCCACCAAACTGCAGATCCTGGTCGGCCATCAGCATCAACCGCGCGCCAGCGACCTTGGGCATCTCCACCCGCAGGCGCTCGATGACCTTCTGCGCCGAGATGTTGCGCTCCTTGATGGGTTTGAGGCGTACCAGCATGAAGGCGTTGTTGGTGCCGTTGTTGCCACCGATGAAGCCGGCCACGCTCTGTACCGCCGGGTCGGCCAGGATGGCCTTGCGGAAAGTCTCCATCTTCGGCTGCATCACGCCGAACGACAGGCCGTCATCGCCGCGGATGAAACCGATCAGTTGCCCGGTGTCCTGCTGCGGCATGAAGGTCTTGGGCACCACCACGTACAGCGCGATGTTGACGCCGATGGTAATCAGCAGGCTGAGCAGCGTCAGCCGGCGGTGGCGCAACACCCAGTCCAGGCTCTTGCCATAGGCGTCGACCATGCGGTCGTTGGCCTTCTCGCTCCAGCGTTGCAGGCGCGTCTGTACGCCCTTGGCATGCGGCTTGAGCCAACGGGCGCAGAGCATCGGCGTGAGGGTCAGGGACACCACCAGCGAGACCACGATCGAGGCGGCCAGGGTGATCGAAAACTCGCGGAACAGACTCTCGATGATCCCGCCCATGAACAGAATCGACAGGAACACCGCCACCAGCGACACGTTCATCGACAGCAGGGTGAAACCGACCTCCTTCGCCCCCAGGTAGGCCGCCTTCATCGGTGCCACGCCGTCGTCGATATGCCGGGAAATGTTCTCCAGCACCACGATCGCATCGTCCACCACCAGCCCCGTGGCCAGGATCAGCGCCATCAGCGACAGGTTGTTCAGGGAGAACCCGTACAGATACATGATGGCGAAGGTGCCGATCAGCGACACCGGTACCGCCAGGGTCGGAATCAGCGATGCGCGGAAATTGCCGAGGAACAGGTAGACCACCAGCACCACCAGGGCCACGGCGATCAGCAGGGTCATTTCGGCTTCATGCAGGGTGGCCTTGATCACCGGCGAACGGTCCATGGCCAGGTTCAGCTTGACGCTGGAGGGCAACACCGCCTGCAACGCCGGCAACTGGGCCTTGATTTCGTTGACCGTCTCGATGATGTTGGCCCCGGCCTGGCGATTGATCACCAGCAGTACCGCGGCATCATTGTTGAAGAAGCCGCTGTTGTAGCGATCCTCGACACCGTCGCTGATTTTCGCCACATCGCCCAGGCGCAGGGCGGCGCCGTTCTGGTAGTGGATGATCAGCGGCTCATAGTCCTTGGCCTTCTCCAGTTGGTCATTGGCCTGCACCTGCCAGTTGCGCCGGTCATCCTCCAGCGACCCCTTGGGCCGACGTACGTTGGCATTGGCGATCGTGGTGCGCACGTCGTCCAGCGCCACCCCATACTGGTTCAGCGCCTGGGGTTCGAGTTCGATGCGTACCGCTGGCAGCGAGCTGCCACCGATCTGCACCTCCCCCACGCCCGGGACCTGGGACAGGCTCTGGGACAGGATGGTCGAGGCCAGGTCGTACAGCTGGCCCTTCTGCAACACGTCGGAAGTCAGCGACAGCACCATGACCGGCGCCTGGGACGGGTTGACCTTCTTGTAGGTCGGCATGCTGCGCATGCCGCTGGGCAGCAGGTTGCGCGAGGCGTTGATGGCCGCCTGCACTTCCCGCGCCGCGCCATTGATGTCGCGGTCCAGGTCGAACTGCAGGATCACCCGGGTCGAGCCCTGGCTGGAACGGCTGCTCATGGTGTTGACCCCGGGGATCACCCCGAAGGAACGCTCCAGTGGCGTGGCCACGGTCGAGGCCATCACCTCCGGGCTGGCACCCGGCAGGCTGGCCTGGACCACGATCACCGGGAAATCCATCTGCGGCAATGGCGACACCGGCAACAGGCCGAAGCTGACGCCACCGAGCAGGACGATCGCCAGGCTCAGCAGCATGGTCGCTACCGGCCGGCGGATGAAGGGTCCGGAAAGGTTCATGTGTCGGCCTGCTCCAGGCGGCTCGGATGCCGGCCCCAACGCCGTCCGAGACGGTCGAAGAACAGGTAGATCACCGGCGTGGTGAACAGCGTCAACACCTGACTGACCAGCAACCCGCCAACCATCACCAGGCCCAGCGGCTGGCGCAGCTCGGCCCCGGAACCGGTGGCGAGCATCAGCGGCACGGCCCCGAACAGCGCGGCCAGGGTGGTCATCAGGATCGGCCGGAAGCGCAGCAGTGCCGCCTGGTAGATCGCCTGCTCGGGCGCAATGCCCTGGTTGCGCTCGGCGTCGAGGGCGAAGTCGATCATCATGATCGCGTTCTTCTTGACGATACCGATCAGCAGGATAATACCGATGATGGCGATCATGCCCAGGTCATTGCCGCTGAGAATCAGCGCCAGCAAGGCACCGACCGCGGCCGACGGCAGGGTCGAGAGGATCGTCACCGGGTGGATGTAGCTCTCGTAGAGCACCCCGAGCACGATGTACATGGTCACCACCGCCGCCAGTATCAGCAGCAAGGTGCTCGACAGCGAGGCCTGGAAGGCTTCGGCGGCGCCCTGGAACTGGGTCTGCACGCCGATCGGCATGCCGATGTCCTGCTTGACCTGTTCGATGATCTCGACGCCCTTGCCCAGGGCGATGCCCGGCGCCAGGTTGAACGACATGGTCACCGCCGGGAACTGGCCGATATGGGAAATCGCCAGTTGCGCCTGGCGTTCCTCGATCCGGGCCAGACTCGACAGGCGAACCTGGCTGCCGCTGGTGGTCTTGACGTGGATCTGGTCGAGCGCCGCCGGGCCGATCTTCTCCCCGGCCTGGGCCTGGAGCACCACGCGATACTGGCTGGCCTGGGTGTAGATGGTGGAGATCTGCCGCTGGCCGAAGCCGTCGTACAGCGCATCGGTGATATCGGAAACCGAGACTCCCAGCCGCGAGGCGGCATCGCGGTCGATCACCAGGTATACCTGCAGGCCCTTGTCTTGCAGGTCGCTGGCGACATCGGTCAGTTCCGGCCGCTCGGCCAGGGCCTGCAGCAGCTTGCCACTCCACTCGGCGAGCAGGTCGGCATCCGGCGAGGACATGCTGAACTGGTACTGGGTCCGGCTGACGCGGTCCTCGATGGTCAGGTCCTGCACCGGCTGCATGAACAGGCGGATACCCACCAGCTTGTCCACCCGCGGTTGCAGGCGGGCGATCACCTGCGCTGCGCTGAGGTCACGCTGGCGGTGCGGTTTGAGGTTGATCAGCAGGCGCCCGCTGTTGAGGGTGGCGTTGTCGCCATCGACACCGATGTAGGATGACAGGCTTTCCACCGCCGGGTCGGCCAGAATCACCTTGGCCAGCTCCTGTTGGCGCTGGCTCATGGCCGCGAACGATACGGCCTGCGGCGCCTCGGAAATGCCCTGGATCACCCCGGTGTCCTGCACCGGGAAGAAGCCCTTGGGTACCATCAGGTAGAGGAAAACGGTCAGTGCCAGGGTGCCGATGGCGACCAGCAGGGTCAGCGGCTGGTGCTTCAGTACCCATTGCAGCTTGCGTCCGTAGGCTTCGATCAGCCAGTCGATCCAGGCGCCGCTGGCGCGGTAGAAACGCCCCTGCTCCTCTTCCCTGGGCTCGCGCTTGAGCAGGCGCGCGCACATCATCGGGGTCAGGGTCAGCGAGACCACCAGGGAAATCAGGATCGCCACCGCCAGGGTGATGGCGAACTCGCGGAACAACCGTCCGACCACGTCAGCCATGAACAGCAGTGGGATCAGTACCGCGATCAGCGACAGGGTCAGCGACACCAGGGTGAAACCGATCTGCCTGGCGCCCTTTAGCGCCGCCTGCATCGGGCTGTCGCCCTCCTCGACGAAGCGCGAGATGTTTTCCAGCATGACGATGGCATCGTCGACCACGAAACCGGTGGCGATGGTCAACGCCATCAGCGTCAGGTTGTTGACCGAGAAGCCCGCCAGGTACATCACCCCAAAGGTACCGATCAGCGACAGCGGTACGGCTACCGACGGAATGATGGTGGCACTGGCCCGACGCAGGAACAGGAACGTCACCATCACCACCAGGGCGATGGCGATCAGCAGTTCGTGCTGCACGTCGGTCACGGAAGCACGGATGGTCTGGGTGCGGTCGGTCAGCACGGCGACGTCGATGCCGGCCGGCAGGTTGTCGGTGATGCTCGGCAACAGCGCCTTGATCCGGTCGACCACCTCGATCACGTTGGCCCCTGGCTGGCGCTGGATATTGAGCAGCACGGCCTGGTTTTCATTGGCCCAGGCCGCCAGGCGTTCGTTTTCCGCGCCATCGACGATTTCAGCCACATCCTTGAGCCGCAATGGCGCGCCGTTCTTGTAGGCGAGGATCAGTTCGGCGTACTCCTTGGGCGAGCGCAACTGATCGTTGGCATCGAGCATCGATACGCGGGTCGGGCCGTCGAAGTTGCCCTTGGGCTGGTTGACGTTGGAGGCGCCGATCAGCGTGCGCACGTCGGACAGGTTCAGGCCGTTGGCCGCCAGGGCCTCCGGGTTGACCTTGATCCGCACAGCCTGGCGCTGGCCACCGGCGATGCTGACCATGCCGACGCCGCTGATCTGGGCGATCTTCTGCGCCATGCGGGTGTCGACCAGGTCGTTGAGCTTGGGCAGCAGCATGGTTTTCGAGGTGATCGCCAGGGTCAGTACCGGGGTATCCGCCGGGTTGACCTTGTTGTAAACCGGTGGTGCCGGCAGATCCTTCGGCAGCAGGTTGGTCGCGGCGTTGATCGCCGCCTGCACCTGTTGCTCGGCGACATCCATGTTGATGTCGAGATTGAAGCGCAGGGTCAGCACCGAGGCGCCGCCGGAGCTGGTGGACGCCATCTGGGTCAGCCCGGGCATCTGCCCGAACTGGCGCTCCAGCGGCGCGGTGACCGCGCTGGTCATCACGTCCGGGCTGGCGCCCGGATACAGGGTCATGACACGGATCGTCGGGTAATCGACCTGGGGCAGCGCCGATACCGGCAGCAGCCGGTAGGCGATCACCCCGGCCAGGACGATCGCCAGCATGCTCAGGGTGGTGGCTACCGGGCGGAGAATGAACAGCCGCGAGAGATTCATGCGCCGACCTTTTTCGCCTTGGCCTCAGCCCCTGCGTCCGCGTCCTTGGCCTTGGAGCCATGCAACTGCCCTGCTGGCGTGCTCGGCACGTCCTGGCTGTCATTGACCACTTCCACCTCGCCGCCGTCCTTGAGACGGTCGGTGCCTTCCAGCACGACGCGATCGCCGGCGGCCAGGCCCGAAGTGATCACGGTGACGTTGCCGTCGCTTGGACCGACTTTCAATGGACGAATCTTGACTTTCTTCTCGCCATCCAGCGCATAGACGAAGGTGCCGTCGGTACCGAACTGGATCGCCGCACTCGGGGCCAGTATCACACCCTTGAGCGTGTCGGCGAGCAGGCGCACATTGACGAACTGGTTGGGGAACAGGTTCTGGTCCTTGTTTTCGTAGAGCGCCTTGAACTTCAGGGTGCCGGTGGTGATATCAATCTGGTTGTCGATGCTTTGCAGCACACCGGTGGCCTGCAGCTTAACGTCACCGCGGTCCCAGGCTTCGGCCGGCAGGTGCGCGCCGCTGCGGAAACGCGGCAGGACCACATCCAGATTGTTCTCAGGCAAGGTGAACGCGACGCTGATCGGCTGGGTCTGAGTGATCACGGCCACGGCCTGGGTGTCGTTGGCCGCCAGCAGGTTGCCGACGTCCAGTTGACGCAGGCCCAGGCGTCCGGAAATCGGCGCACGGATCTTGGTGAACGCCAGGTTGAGCTTGGCGGCGTCGACCGCCCCCTGGTTGTTCTTCACCGTGCCCTGGTACTGCAGCACGGTGGCTTCGGCGGTATCCAGGGTCTGCTTGGCGATGCTGTCCTCGGCATACAGCCCGCGATAGCGCTGCAGGTCGACCTGGGCATTCTTCAGTTGCGCCTGGCTCTGCAACAAGGTGCCCTGGGCCTGCAGCAAGGCGCTTTCATAGTTGCGTGGGTCGATCTCGGCGAGCACATCGCCGGCCTTGACCATCTGCCCTTCCTGAAAGTTGATCTTGACCAGTTGGCCACCGACCTGCGCCCGCACATTGACCGTGTTCAACGCGGTGACAGTGCCCAGTGCCTTGTAGTAGAGCGGGAAGTCGCCGACGGTCGCCGGAGCCACGCGCACCGGTACCGGGCCGGTGGAGGCGCCGAAACCGGGGCGCATCATGCCTGTCTTGCCGGTATGCCCAGCCGGCTTGTGTTCGGTCTTGTGCTCGCCGGCCGGCCAGAAATGCCAGCACAGCGCCGCGATGATCAGCACGGTGAACAGGCCAAACAGCCAACGACGGGATTTGCGGGGAGCAGAGGATTGCATGGAGTGATCAACCATTGTGGGCGAGAGCTTCTTCCTTAGGAGCCTGAAAGATAAGCACTCAAATGTTTCATGCAAAGTGCCTTTACCGGCAATTTACCTTTGCATGACCTTCTTCGACCTGCGACCAAGGCACTGAAACGCAAATGAAAAACGGCCCGGGAGGTGCGGGCCGGTAACACCTGCACGGTCGCTTACTGCAGGACAGCAAGGGCGGCGGCGTAGTCGGGTTCCTGGCCAATATCGGCGACCAGTTCGCTGTGCAGCACCTGATCGTGCTCGTCGAGGACCAGTACAGCCCTGGCGGTGAGGCCGGCGAGCGGGCCATCGGCAATGGCTACACCGTAGTCTTGCATGAATCGACCGCTGCGCAAGGTCGACAGGTTCCGCACGTTTTCCAGGCCTTCGGCACCGCAGAAGCGCGCCTGGGCGAACGGCAGGTCGGCGGAGATGCACAGCACCACGGTATTGCTCAGCCCATTGGCGTGAGCGTTGAAGGCTCGGACCGACTTGGCGCAGGTCGGCGTGTCGACGCTGGGGAAGATGTTCAGCACCTTGCGCCGGCCGGCGAAGTCGCTCAGCTCGACATCGGCCAGGTCCTTGTTCACCAGGGAAAATGCGGGGGCACGAGTGCCGGGGAGCGGCAGCTCGCCGTCGACCTGCACCACCACACCCCTGCGCGTCACTTGAGCCATGAAGCGAATCCTTTTGAACGGTTGTCGGATAAAGGTCGAAGTTAACCACGATATGACGCCGACACCTACGTCCAAACATGAATTGTCACAGCACCAGGCCCGCGCCAGAGCGTTGCGCAAACGAAAACGGCCTGGACGAGGCCAGGCCGTGGGTGACTGGCGTCGCCGCTTACTTCAATACAGCCAGGGCCGCTTCGTAGTTCGGCTCGTCGGCGATCTCGCCGACCAGCTCGCTGTGCAGGACATTGTTGTTTTCGTCCAGCACCACCACCGCGCGGGCGGTCAGGCCGGTCAGCGGGCCTTCGGCGATGGCCACGCCGTAGTTCTCGATGAACTCGCGGCCACGCAGGGTCGACAGGTTCTGCACGTTCTCCAGGCCTTCGGCACCGCAGAAGCGCGCCTGGGCGAACGGCAGGTCAGCCGAGATGCACAGCACCACGGTGTTTGCCACGTCGTTGGCCTGGGCGTTGAACTTGCGCACGGAGGTGGCGCAGGTCGGGGTGTCGACGCTTGGGAAAATATTCAGCACCTTGCGCTTGCCGGCAAAGCTTTCCAGGGTGACGTCGGCCAGGCCGGCGTTGACCAGGGAAAAGGCCGGGGCCTTGGAGCCGACCTGCGGCAGCTGACCGTTGACCTTGACCGGGTTGCCTTTGAGGGTGACTTGAGCCATGAACGAAATCCTTCCAGAAATATTTGAAGAGGCCGAAGTTAAGCATGAAAGCGTCGATCGACCTATGGGGGCGAGCGACAAATTCGCACACCCTGGCGGGGCCGGCAAATCTGAAATGCAGTTTTTTACTGTAGGAACTTGCGCGGAAACTGCCGTCGCACTCCTGGGACCGCCTCAATGGGCGCGCCGTTCCCCTGAAAGGCAAAAACAGCACGATCGGCTCGATCAAATTCCATATCAGAACACATCAGGCCCAATCCACACAGGATAAAAGCCTGATCCGCATGAATGAAGCATTTCTGAGTCTGTTTTGCCTGCACGACAGTTCCTACAGTCACTCCCATGTCGGGCCAGGGTGGCCTGGCGGATCTGGCAACCGTGGAAGACCTGAGCATGAGTACAGCAGCAAACGCAGAAGCCTATAACTACAAGGTGGTTCGACAATTCGTCATCGCCACCGTGTTCTGGGGCGTGGTCGGCATGGCGATGGGCGTGCTGATCGCCTCGCAACTGGTCTGGCCGGAGATGAATCTGGACCTGCCCTGGACCACCTTTGGCCGCCTGCGCCCGCTGCACACCAGCCTGGTGATCTTCGGCTTCGCCGGCAGTGCGCAGTTCGCGGCCAGCTACTATGCGGTACAGCGAACCTGCCAGGTGCGACTGTACAGCGATACCCTGGCCGCCTTCACCTTCTGGGGCTGGCAGGCGGTGATCGTGATCATGTTCGTCAGCCTGCCGCTGGGCTACACCACCACCAAGGAATACGCCGAAATCGAGTTCAGCGGCGCGGTGTGGATGGCGCTGGTCTGGGTCGCCTATGCCATCGTGTTCTTCACCACCGTGGTACGCCGCAAGACCCGGCACATTTACGTCGGCAACTGGTTCTTCGGTGCCTTCATTCTGGTGATCGCCATGTTGCACGTGGTCAATCACCTGTCGATCCCGGTGGACTGGTTCAAGTCCTACCCGGTCTACTCCGGCGCTACCGATGCCATGGTGCAGTGGTGGTATGGCCACAATGCGGTGGGTTTCTTCCTGACCACCGGTTTCCTCGGCATGATGTACTATTTCGTACCCAAGCAGGTGGGCCGGCCGGTTTACTCGTACCGCCTGTCCATCGTGCATTTCTGGGCTCTGATCACCCTGTACATCTGGGCCGGCCCCCACCACCTGCACTACACTGCGCTGCCGGACTGGGCGCAATCACTGGGCATGGCCATGTCGCTGATCCTGCTGGCACCGAGCTGGGGCGGCATGATCAACGGCATGATGACCCTCTCGGGCGCCTGGCATAAGTTGCGCAGCGACCCGATCCTGCGTTTCCTGGTGCTATCCCTGGCGTTCTACGGCATGTCGACCTTCGAAGGCCCGATGATGGCGATCAAGACCGTCAACGCCCTCTCCCACTACACCGACTGGACCATCGGCCACGTTCACGCCGGTGCCCTCGGCTGGGTGGCGATGATCACCTTCGGCTCGCTGTACCACATGATTCCCAAGGTGTTCGGTCGCGAGCAGATGCACAGCGTCGGCCTCATCAACCTGCACTTCTGGCTGGCGACCATCGGCACCGTGCTGTACATCGCCTCGATGTGGGTCAACGGCATCACCCAGGGCCTGATGTGGCGGGCGGTGAACGAGGACGGCACCCTCACCTACTCTTTCGTCGAGGCCCTGCTGGCCAGCCACCCCGGGTTTATCGTGCGCTTCGTCGGTGGGCTGTTCTTCCTCGGCGGCATGCTGCTGATGGCCTACAACACCTGGCGCACCGTGCGGGTGGCGGACAGTGTGCTGGCCGGACAGGCGGCGCGGATTGCCTGAGCATTCAAGGACGGGAGAAAACGTGATGCTGGAGATCGGCTTGAATCTGCTGGCGGTGATGTCACTGTACCTGGGCATCGGCTATTGCCTGCGAGGGCAATCGGAAAAGAGCCTGGATGATGCCAGCCTGATGCTGTTTTCCGATGATCCGGAGGTGGCGCGGCGGGTTGAACAGGCGACGGGCAAGGTGGTGCCAACAATGATGGTCGAGCCGCCGCCTGAGGATTGGGGCGAGATGCACATGTAGGACTCAATGGGTGTGGTGCCTGGGCTGGCGCTTTCGCGGATGAGCCGGGGCGCCCAGGCACCCACGACCTAAGGGCCGGCCACCCGCCTGCGGTACTTCCCAGGCGTCACCCCCAGCACCTTGCGAAACGCGCTGCCCAGGTGCGACTGATGGGCAAAGCCGCACGCCAGGGCGACTTCCACCAGTGGCCGGTCACCGCACTCGATCATCCGCCGTGCCGCCTGCACACGCACCTCCAGCAGATAGGCATGCGGTGTCATGCCGACGGCGCGGGTAAAGTCTCGCAGAAAACGCAACTGCGACTGCCCCTGGCCGGCCGCCAACCGTGCCAGGCTCAAGGGCTGCGCGAACTCCTCGGCAAACCGCCGCAGGATCGCCGTGAAGTCCCGCTGTTCCGGCTGGGCAGCCGGCATCGACTCGCCCAACCCGACGAACGCCAGGGCCGCCGCCTCCAGCATCAGCGGGTCGCTGTCCGAATCCAGCAGGAGACGGCGTAACTGCCGTCCCGCAGCCAGACCCCGGGCGTGTCCCGGACTTTCCAACCGACGTTGCGTCACCGGCCGATCATCTTCAAGCTGCCAGCGTATCAGCAGGTATTCGCCCCCTTCGGCAGACTCGGAAAACACCTCGACGCCCGGCGGCGTCAGTGCCAGGGTGCCGGGACGGGTGTCGAAATCCACGCGTCGGTCGGAGTCGATCGCATGTACACCGCACTGATGCTCCAGAGCGATGCCCAGGGTCTGCCATTGCACCGGGTCACGCCCACTGTAGGCCGTGCGCGGCAGCAATTGCAGGTACAGTCGGCCATCCAGCAACGACCGGGGCGGAATCGGAACTACACCGGGGCGTTGTCCGGGCATCTGAAATTTCCTGATAGATCACCATCGACGCCAGATAGCAGACTGCACGGGCACCCCCTATCGACAGGAGCACCACATGCGCACCATCGGCCTTATCGGCGGCATGAGCTGGGAGTCCAGCGCCGAGTACTACCGGATCATCAACCAGCAGGTTCGCTCGCGACTCGGCCCGCTGCGCTCGGCGGCGCTGCTAATGTACAGCGTCGACTTCGGGCCTGTCGAACAGGCCCAGCATGCCGGGCGCTGGGACGATGCCGGGCTGATCCTGCAGGATGCGGCACGTCGGCTGCAGGCCGGCGGAGCCGAGTGCGTGGTGCTGTGTACCAACACCATGCACCGACTGGCCGAGCAGATCGAAAGCGCGGTGAGCATCCCTTTCCTGCATATCGCCACGCCGACCGGGCAAGCCGCCCTCGCCCGCGGCGCACGCAAGGTCGGGCTGCTCGGCACGGCCTTCACCATGGAGCAGGATTTCCTCAAGCGCCGGCTGGCGACCCAGGGCCTGGAGGTACTGGTGCCCGAGACGGCGGAGCGTCGGGCGGTCCACCGGATCATCTACGACGAGCTGTGCGTGGGTGTCGTCAGTGAGCGTTCGCGACAGGTCTACCAGCGGGTGATCGAGGGATTGGCGGCGCGCGGGGCCGAAGCGATCATCCTCGGTTGCACGGAAATCAGCCTGCTGATCAAGCCCGAACACAGCGATCTGCCGCTGCTCGACACCACCGAGTTGCACGCGCTCGCAGCGGTCGATTTCGCCTTGGGGCACTGAGCCGAGCATGAGTCCGGGGGCGCCGACCAGCCCGGGCGTACACCGCCCCTGTGGGAGCCGGCTTGCTGGCGATAGCGGTGTGTCAGCAAACGGAGAGGCTTGCTGAACGGTCGCTATCGCCAGCAAGCGGAGCCCCGCCCGGCCGTCTCCCACAACGGACGCGTCTAGCTCGTACCTTGTCGGAGGATTTACCGAGGCGTCGGACCGCCGCGAATGGCCCTCGGGTCTTGTGCAAAACCATAGAATCTCCCACAGACTGGGTTGCCCCCCAAGAACTTGGACACCCATCCAACCCTTGGAGGCAGTCCAGACTTCAACCTCAACCGTTCAGCCCCGGTTCAGCTAGCGAGGGCAAAAGCTGTTTAGTAATGAGTATCATTATGTTACAAATTACTATCCACTTTAAGTAACGGATGTGCCTGCCGAATGCTGGTTCCCTTTCTGATCATGTTGCGCGAAGGCATCGAGGCCGCGCTCATCGTTGGCATCATCGCCAGCTACCTCAAGCAGACCGGCCGTGGCCAATGGATGCCCGCCGTCTGGATCGGGGTGTTTCTCGCCGCCGCCCTGGCGCTGCTGGTCGGTGGTGCTCTGGAGCTGATGAGCGCCGAATTCCCGCAGAAACAACAGGAACTGTTCGAAGGTATCGTCGGCCTGGTGGCCGTCGGCATCCTCAGTTCGATGGTGTTCTGGATGCGCAAGGTTTCGCGCTCGATCAAGCATTCCCTGTACGTTTCCCTCGACCAGGCCCTGGCGGGATCCAGGCATCAGGTCTGGGCGCTGATCGCCATGGTGTTCTTCGCCGTGGCCCGCGAAGGCCTGGAAACCGTGTTCTTCCTGCTGGCGGTGTTCCAGCAGAGCGAAGGCCCGGGCGCGCCGATCGGCGCCCTGCTCGGCCTGGTCCTGGCGATCCTCGTCGGTTTCGCCATCTACACCGGCAGCATGCGCCTGAACCTCGGCCTGTTCTTCCGCTGGACCGGTCTGTTCATCCTGGTGGTGGCCGCCGGCATCCTGGCCAACTCGGTGCAGGCGCTGCATGAGGCCGGCCTGTGGAACCACCTGCAGGAGGTGGTCTTCGACATCAGCGCCACGCTGCCGATGGACGGCCCGGCCGGTTCGGTGCTGGCCGGAATGTTCGGCTACCAGGACGCGCCGACCGTCAGCGTATTGAGCGCCTACCTGCTGTACCTGGTGATCGCCCTGGTGATGTTCTTCCTCCCGGCATCACCGTCGGCCTCCAAGCAAACCTCTTCCGTCACCCACCCGTAAGGTTACCCATGTCCAACCCTGCAACTGGCAAACCGCCCCAGGCCCTGCGCTGGGCGGTAGCCGGCTCGGTGATAGTGATGATCGCGGCCGGTGGACTGTTCTACTACGCCTCGCAACTGGCGGCGAGCAAGCGTCAGAGCCGTCATAACGAAATCACGGTCAACATTCTCGCCCACAGTTGCGACCCAAACGCGCTCACCGTACCAGCCGGCCCGAACAGCTTCCGCATCGTCAACAAATCCGATCGGGCGGTGGAATGGGAAATCCTCGAGGGCGTGCTGGTCGTCGAAGAGCGCGAGAACATCGCGCCCGGCCTGAGCCAGGTGATCAACGCCAACCTGGCTCCCGGAGACTATGCAATCACCTGCGGCCTGCTGAGCAACCCGCGTGGCACCCTGCACGTGACGCCGACCGCCGCCTCGGAAGCCGCGGCCAAGGCCCGGCCGTCAATGACCGCCTTTATTGGTCCGCTGTCGGAGTTCCGCGTCTACCTGAGCACCCAGGGCAGCGCCCTGATCAAGGCGGTCGATGCCCTGCAGCAGGCCATCGACGCCGGCGACCTGTCCCAGGCCCAGGCACTCTATGTGCCGGCCCGTACCGCCTACCAGCGCCTGGCGCCCGCCGCCCAGCGCCTCTCTGAACTGGACAACGGCATCAACGCCCGCGCCGACTATTACGAAAAACGTGAGCAGGACCCCGGTTTCGGCGGTTTCCACCGCATCGAATACGGCCTGTTCCAGCAGCGCAGCGTCGACGGCCTGAAGCCGGTGGCCGAGCGTCTGCAGGCCGATGTGACCACCCTCAAGCAGCAACTGCTGGCCCAGTCGCTGCCGCCGGAACAACTGGTCAGCATCGTCGCCCGCAGCATGCGCAGCATCGCCGACACCCGCGGCAGCAGCGGCGAGGAAGAACGCTACAGCCATGCCGACCTGAATGGTTTCGCCGCCAACCTGCAGGCCACGCGCAAGGTCATCGACCTGCTGCGGCCGCTGCTGGTTAAATCGGCCGCCGACCTGCTGCCCAAGCTCGACAGCGCCGCCGTGGCCCTCGACGCCGAACTCAACGGCCTGCGCAGCGGCGACAGCTATGCCACCTATGACACCGTCGGCGCCGAAAAGCGCAAGCAGATCGCCGACAAGGCCAAGGCTCTGGCCGATGCACTCGATGGAATCGACCCAGCCCTTGGCCTCTCCGGCCTGTAACCAGCAGACGACCCGAACATGAGCGATTCATCACAGCGCAACAACGAATTTTCCGCTGACCGCCGGCGTGTCCTGTTGGGCATGGGCGTGGCCGGTGCGGCCATCGCCGGCAGTGCCCTGAGCTGCCCGGCCATCGCCGCTGCGCAAACCCAAGCCCAGGTCACCCAGGCGCCGAGCAGCGACAAGACCCAGGACCGCCACGACTTCCACGGCAAGCACCAGACCGGCATCGTCACCCCGCGCCCGGCCGCCGGCATGATCGTCGCCTTCGACGTCCTGGCCAGCGACCGCAAGGACCTGGAGCGGCTGTTCCGCACCCTCAACGAACGCATCGCCTTCCTGATGAGCGGCGGCGCGGTGAAACAGGTCGATCCGAAACTGCCGCCCCTGGACTCCGGCATCCTCGGCCCGGTCGTCACCCCGGACAACCTGACGATCACCGTCTCGGTCGGTCACTCGCTGTTCGACGAGCGTTTCGGCCTGGAGTCGGCCAAGCCCAGGCGCCTGATCCAGATGGTCGGTTTCCCCAACGATGCGCTGCAACCGGACCTGTGCCACGGCGACCTGAGCATCCAGTTCTGCTCCAACACCCCGGACACCAACATCCACGCCCTGCGTGACATCGTCAAGAACACCCCGGACCTGCTGCTGGTGCGCTGGAAGCAGGAAGGCAGCGTGCCACCGCAGGCACCGACCAAGCCTGGCGAACCGGCCCAGAGTGCACGCAACTTCCTCGGTTTCCGTGACGGCTCGGCCAACCCCGACTCCAACGACGCCAGCGCCATGGATCGTATCGTCTGGGTCCAGTCCGGCAGCGACGAGCCGGCCTGGGCCGCCAACGGCAGCTACCAGGCGGTGCGAATCATCCGCAACCTGGTCGAGCGCTGGGATCGTACACCGCTGCAGGAGCAGGAAAGCATCATCGGTCGGGTCAAGAGTACCGGCGCGCCCGTCGGTGGCCAAAGCGAGACCCAGGTACCGGACTACAGCAAGGACCCGGAAGGCAAGCTGACCAAGCTCGACGCCCACATCCGCCTGGCCAACCCGCGCACCGCCGAAACCCAGCGCAACCTGATCCTGCGCCGGCCGTTCAACTACTCCAACGGGGTCAGCAAGAACGGCCAGTTGGAAATGGGCCTGCTGTTCATCTGCTACCAATCGGACCTGGAGCAAGGCTTCATCACCGTCCAGACCCGACTCAACGGCGAACCCCTGGAGGAATACCTCAAGCCCATCGGTGGCGGTTATTTCTTCACCTTGCCGGGCGTCACCGGCGACCAGGACTTCATCGGTCGCTCGCTGCTTTCTGCAACACAACAAAAAACCAAGGCTTAATCCTTAACTCACCCGGGAAGTTCTCATGAAGAAGTCGCCTCTTGCTTTGTTGTTGGCCGTCGGCCTGCTGCACACCCCGCTCTCGGCTTTCGCGGCCACTGCGCCGCTGGACCTGGTCGGCCCGGTATCGGACTACAAGATCTACGTCACCGAGCAGCTCGACGAGCTGGCCAGCAAGACCCGGCAGTTCACCGACGCCGTGAAGAAAGGCGACCTGGCGACCGCCAAGAAGCTCTACGCCCCGACCCGCGTTCACTACGAGTCGATCGAACCGATCGCCGAGCTGTTCAGTGACCTGGATGCGGCCATCGACTCCCGCGTCGACGACCACGAGAAAGGTGTCAAGGCCGAAGACTTCACCGGCTTCCACCGCCTGGAGTACAGCCTGTTTGCCGAGAACTCCACCCAGGGCCTGGGCGAGCTGGCCGACGGCCTGGACAAGAACGTGAAGGACCTGCAGGCCCGTGTCGCCAGCCTGACCTTCCCGCCGGAAAAAGTCGTTGGTGGCGCCGCCGCCCTGCTGGAAGAAGTGGCCGCGACCAAGATCTCCGGCGAGGAAGACCGCTACAGCCACACCGACCTGTATGACTTCCAGGGCAACATCGACGGCGCGAAAAAAATCGTCGACCTGTTCCGTCCGCAGATCGAGAAGCAGGACAAGGCTTTCGCTAGCAAAGTCGACAAGAACTTCGCCACCGTGGACAAGATCCTGGCCAAGTACAAGACCAAGGACGGCGGCTTCGAGACCTATGACAAGGTCAAGGACGCTGACCGCAAGGCCCTGGTCGGCCCGGTCAACACCCTGGCCGAAGACCTGTCGACCCTGCGCGGCAAGCTGGGCCTGAACTGAGTAGACAGCAACACGCCCAGTAGCCGATATCGGTTACTGGGCTTTCCAACAGCGCTCCTGGATCAGGGGTATACACCGACTGGGGCTGTAACGGATTTGGCGTAGGAGGACATTGCCGCCGCCCTTTCACCCCAAAGTCTCGTCATGTTCGCAGTTCGTGCGTCGCCAAGTGGGCGATTGTTACCATCCCGGACCAAAGTCGTCGAATAATAATTTACAGTATTCCCGCACAGAAAAGTTCCCGACGTGATATTTGCGAATCCAAATCTATAGTTATCAACGCCTTCCGTATTACAGTGGGCGCCACCGACATTGTGCCCGATCTCATGACGAAAAGTGGCCGGCGACACGACCTTTTGAATACTGTAACGACCAGGCGCATATGCCAAACCGACTGCCGTATTACCTGTAGACGCATGAAAATATCCGGCAAGCATATCTGCCCCGGACTCACGCATACCGTCCTTGAAAATATCTGCAAGCAAGCCAAGCGTCGTCGGGTTAATCGGATACTCCTGTGGGACAAATTGTGTATCCACCAGCCTCAGCCGCACCGTATCGGCTCTTGAGTTTCGCAGTCCCAGGTTCGCACTTTCGATTTGTCCAAGCGCAAAAGCCGTCGGATCCCGTACCTGGAAAGCGGCAGACCTCGAAAATCCAGCCAGTACATCAACAATGATTCGCCCATTACAATCGTGATCCACCAGGAGGCCAACATCCGATTTAGACACAAGGGAGGATGAATCGTTTATTTCCGCCTGAGCCTCAATCGTGTCCGGCGTCAAATAGTCATATTTTTCTTCCTTTATCCAGGTTTGCTCTCCACTGGCGCGACCAATAATGGTTCCACGATTTTCCGGCGTATCGAGAAATGCGACAAAACTACCGTCGTCACGAAGGGCGACAACCAGAGCCCCAAAACTACCATTATCTTTTGTCAAGTTCACGCTACCCACCTGATAGTCCTTATAGACGCTCCTGAGTTTCAACATTGGAGAGCGAATACCCTTGAGCAACGGCGAGGACTGTGCAACTGGCGCTTCCGAAAGCAATGACTGAATGTCCAGGAAACGCCCCGGTGGTACTTTGACCGGTCTGACCAGATCGTCTTGCAATGTCAAGGGCTCCCTCCCTGTCGAACACCCGGAGGCTGCGGTATACCACCAGGCATTTTCCCGTTCACTGGTTGGGTAATAGTGCGTGGATTGGGCGACACCATTAAACTTTGAAATAAAACGCTTGGTCTTGCCGCGCCCGTGTATCGCGCCAACATAAGAGAACTCTCGCCAGGACTTCGGATCATTGAAAGTACCCGCGTGCGCCCCACGAAAAAGCCACCATTTATTATCGGATCCGGCGGGTGGGTAGTAACAGGCCGAACACGCGCTGCCATTGAACCGGGCTTCATAAAAGCCATTACCCCCCTTGTGGATCGCCCCTACATAAGTGATTTCGCTCCAATGCTTCGGATTCGAGTACAAGCCCGAGTTGGTGCCACGAAAAAGCCACCATTTATTATCGGATCCGGCGGGCGGATAGTAACAGGTCGAACACGCAGGGCCGTTGAACCGGGCTTCATAGAAACCATTGCCCCCCTTGTGGATCGCCCCAGCATAAGTGGTTTCGCTCCAATGCTTCGGATTCGAGTACAAGCCCGAGTTGGTGCCACGAAAAAACCACCATTTATTATCGGATCCGGCGGGCGGATAATAACAGCCCGGACACGCACTGCCGTTGAACCTGGCTTCATAAAAGCCATTGTCACCCTTGTGTATCGCGCCGATGAAGGTTGGCTCGCTCCAGGACTTTGGGTCTGCATAGGTGCCAGCCGCCTTGACTCCTTCGTAAGTACTTTCTGAGGTTGCCGTTCGCCGCTCGTCGACTGAGGCCCCTGACGGCAAACGGTCCGAGAAAAAAAAGCAGCCCTGAAATGAAAGCAATATCGCAAACAGACAGAAAATTCCGACGCGCATCGTAACTCTCCAAGAGCATTGAGCTTCAATCATCAGGCTCTCTCGTAACTGGGTGTCGGGAAGAGCCAACCATGAATTTGAAGCTACATACAGGCGCGACGATCATCTACTGTCAAAAATGACAGTGAACTATACTTTTTAGCAATAATCTTCAGACTGCTTGATACAATCTCACCATTGCGATCATCCTGTCTTCAGAGTATCCGATAGAGCAACCGCTCGATCTTCACCCGGCTCACCCGTCGCAAGAACTTGCCCACCGCCTCCGGATAGTCCACCAGCGTCTCCAACTCGCGGAAATTGCCGATCCGCCGGGTATTTTCCATGATCGACTCCAGTTCCCGAGCCCGAACCGCGAGCAATTCGTGGCGTGGATCGTCGATCAGCAGGGCATTTTCCAGATCCAGCCGGAAGGCACGCGGGTTGAGGTTGTTGCCGGTCAGCAAGGTATAGCGCTGGTCGACCCACATGCCCTTGAGGTGGTAGGTATTGTCACCATCACGCCACAGGTGCAGGTTCAGCAGCCCCTTGTCGATCGCCGCCTGATGGCGCTTGGCGAAGCGCCGCAGGCTGATCTCGTACAGGTACGGCAACGCCGCGATCACCTTGAACGGCTCGTTTGGCGGAATGTAGAAATCGTTGGCGGTCTTGTCGCCGACGATGATGTCGATCTTCACCCCCCGCTCCAGTGCCCGGTTGATTTCCCGGGTCACCGCCAGCGGCAGGTTGAAGTACGGCGTGCAGATGGTCAGTTGCAACTGGCTGGCGGCGATCAGCTCGCAGATCACCCGGCTCAGCGGGTTGTTCTTGCCCAACCCGAGCAGAGGGCTGACCGACAGGTTGAAACTCGGCTCTGCGCCGACGCGGGTATCGTACTGGGCCCGTTTCAGCCGGCTGCGCAAGTCGCCGATACCGCCGCGCAGGCTGCGGGTGGTCGGCAGGCTCGGCAGATCCAGGCGGCACACCGCATGGGACGCCAGCAACTCCTTGTGCACCAGGCCCTGCATCGAATCGGCCAGCGCCGGGTTGTGCAGCAGGTGATAGCGGTCGAAACGGTACTTGTCGAACTTGTGCAGGTAGACGTTGTTCAGGCTCGCGCCGCTGTAGATCACGCAGTCGTCGATGATGAAGCCCTTGAGGTGCAGCACGCCGAACAGTTCGCGGGTCTGCACCGGCACGCCGTAGATCGGCACCTCGGTGGCATGGGCACGGGTCTGGGCCTGATACCAGGCGCTGTTGCCCGGCTGCTTGGCGGCACCGATCAGCCCGCGCTGGGCGCGCAGCCAGTCGACCACCACGACGATCTCGAGCTCCGGTCGCGTCGCCTTGGCCGCGTGCAGGGCATCGAGGATTTCCTGCCCGGCCTCGTCTTCCTGCAGGTACAACGCCACCAGGGTGATGCGCCGGCGCGCGGCGGCGATCCGCTCCAGCAGGCAACGCCGGAACTCGGCGGCCGAAGGCAGGATGGTCAGGGAGTCGGCAGTCAGCGGGAAGCTGCGCAGTTTGGGGAGCAGTGAGCGTTTGAAAAACGACGGCATAGGGCTCGGGTCGAATTCGGAAGATTCGTGAGCTTACACCATGCATTGCCCCTGATGCTCGTGTTCGAGCAGGTCATTGCCGCCAACTCCGGGATATTCATCCCATCGTGGCAATAGATAAAAACAAATTGGGTCGCCCCCTTGCAACGCGATACAACGCTACCCAAATAATGGCTCTCTGACATCAATCCTGCGTCTACGCTAAGGAAACCTGAAATGCCCCGCTCTCTGACAATTGCCAAACGCCTTGGACTGGGCTTTGGGCTGGTGCTTTCGCTCTTGACCCTGGTGACCCTGATCGGGGTCAATCGTGTCGGTCTGATCGACTCGACGCTGACCGATGTCAGCGACGACAGCGCGGTCAAGCAACGTTACGCGATCAACTTCCGTGGCAGCGTGCATGATCGCGCCATCGCCATCCGCGATGCCGTGCTGGTGCGCGACAATGCCGGCCTGGAGAGCCACCTGAGCAACATCGAGCGGTTGAACGCCGACTACCAGGCATCGGCACAGCCGCTGGACGCGATCTTCGCCAAAACGGGGGCCTCGGATACCGAGCGGCGCCTGCTGGATGACATCAAGAACAGCGAACGCACCACCCAGGCTCTCACTGCCAGGCTGATCGAGGTGCGTCGCCAGGGCGACATGGACAAGGCCCAGGCGTTGCTGCTGTCCGATATTTCCCCGGTCTACAAGGAGTGGCTCAAGCGCATCAACGCGCTGATCGACTACGAGGAAGCCTCGATCGGCAAGCAACTGGCCGAAGTCCGCACCACCGCCAGCCACTTCGCCACGCTGATGCTACTGGTCACCACGATCGCCGTGCTGCTCAGCGTGCTGGTCTCGGTCCTGATCATCCGCAACCTCAAGTCGACGCTCGGCGCCGAACCGGAAGCGGTCGCCGACGCGATCCGGCAGTTGGCCAACGGCCAGCTCGACGGCGTGATCGAGACCCGCTACCCCGACAGCGTCATGGGCGCCCTGAAGACCAGCAACCGCCACCTGGCCGAGACCATCACCCAGGTCCGCGCCGTGGCCCACGACCTGATGGGTTCGTCCTCGCAACTGCTGGCCAGTTCCGAAAGCAACAACGAGCAGATGCGTCTGCAGACCGGGGAAACCGAACGAATGGCCACCGCGGTCAACCAGATGGCGGCCACGGTGCACGAAATCGCCGCCTATGCGCAGAACGCCGCGCAGGCCAGCAAGGCTGCCGACCAGGCGGTGGAAAGCGGTAAGCAGGTGGTGCAGAACACCGCCAGCGACATGCAGCGCCTGGCCGAAGTGCTCGATCACGCCGCCGAGTCCGTCGGGCGGGTGTCCCATGACAGCCAGGCCATCGAAAACGTGGTCGAGGTGATCAATTCGATTGCCGAACGCACCAACCTGCTGGCCCTTAACGCCGCCATCGAGGCCGCCCGCGCCGGAGAAGCCGGACGGGGTTTCGCCGTGGTGGCCGACGAGGTGCGCTCTCTGGCGACCCGCACCCAGGATTCGACCCGGGAGATCCGCGAGATGGTCGGGCAACTGCAGTCCGGCGCCAGCGACACGGCCGAAATCATGCGCAACAGCCGGGAACTGGCCCAGCGTACCGTCGAGCAGACCCGTATCGCCGAAGAGGCGCTGGTTCGTATCCGCCAGGAAGTCGGTGCGATCAACGACATGAACGCGCAGATCGCCAGTGCCTCGACCCAGCAAGGGGTCGCGACCCAGGAAGTGAACCAGAACATCAACCGTATCCACGATGCCGCCGTGGAAACCTCGGTCGGTTCCAACCAGGTTGCCCTGTCCAGCCGCGAACTTTCGGCGCTGGCCGACAACCTGACGCGCAAGGTCAGTTTTTTCAGGGTCTGACCTGCACCTCCCGCCCCCACAGGATGCTGTAGCCAGCACACCGTGGGAGAGGGGTTTCACCAAGAGGCGCTGGCTTGTATCTAGCGGCGCTTGTGAACGATGCGGTCCTTATCGGCGCTTTGGTGGGGGGCAAGATCTCTCACGGTCTGTACTGCTCGCGACAGTCAGAATCGGCTTTGTCGTCCCCCCACCCCTTCGGGTATCCACCATACAAGCGGGCTAGCCCGCGAACGGGCCCACACCCGCCCCTCGAAACAGCCGCGGATTGGGCCCGTGACCAAATATTATTGAACATGGGGATTGACCTTGGAGAACGATCATTCCACCATCTCTCCCATGAACGAAATCAGACCCAATCCAACGCGCGAAACCCTCCTGGACACGGCCGAAAAGCTGATCTATCAGGGCGGCATCCATGCCACCGGCATCGACCTGCTGGTCAAGACCTCCGGCGTGGCGCGCAAGAGTATCTACAAGCACTTCGGCACCAAGGACGATCTCACCGTAGAGGCCCTGCGCCGACGGGACATCCGTTGGATGCAGTGGTATCGCGACGAAGTCGACAAGGCCCCCACCAGCGGCGAACGCCTGCTCAACCTGTTCAGCGTGCTGGGCGCCTGGTTCGCCTCGGAAGGCTTTCGTGGCTGCGCCTTCATCAACACCTCCGGCGAGACCGGCGACCCGCTGGACCCGGTGCGCCTGCTGGCCAAGGAACACAAGCAGAAACTGCTCGACTATCTCGTCGAACTCTGTGAAGCGCATGGCATCGAGGTTCCGTTGGTGGTTGCCCGGCAACTGCTGATCCTGATCGACGGCGCCATTACCGTGGCACTGGTCATGGGAGACCACGGTGCGGCCGATAACGCGCAATGCGTGGCGCGCAAGTTATTGGCGCTCTGACAGCGACCGGCGCGCAAACAACAGATTCACACGGATGGCGTTTCCCGGCCTGGCCGAATCGGGCCTGTAAAAAAGAGCCCCAGGTCGAGTGGTTCGCGTCGCTCATCCTGGGGCGCACTCCGGCTGTACGTCGCATAAAATAATTTTCCGAGTCATCGAATAAAACCTGGCGCCCAGGCGTTCTCATCGTTGCCCACTTTCTGGAGCATTACCCATGAGCCTTCGCAAAAGCACCTTGATCGTTTCCGTACTGATTGCTCTTTCGAGCAACCTGGCCCTGGCCTCCGGCGACGAGCCGGCACCGCCCAAGCCCAAGTGCACCAACCAGCAGGTCTGGAACCCGAAAACCAACAAATGCGAACCCCTGGTGAGCAGCCGTGCCAGCGATGACGCGCGCGCCGACTACGCCTATGGCCTGGCCAGGAACCAGCAATACCAGGAGGCGCTGCACGTCCTCGATACCCTGAAAAACCCCAATACCGCCAAGGCCCTGAACTATCGCGGTTATGCCACCCGCAAGCTGGGGCGCACCGATGAAGGCATCGGCTATTACCTGCAGGCGGTCCGGCTCGATCCGAACTACGCTCAGGTCCGCGAATATCTGGGTGAGGCCTATGTGCTCAAGGGCCGCCTGGACCTCGCCCGGGAGCAGTTGCAGGCCATCGAATCGCTCTGTGGTAACCAGTGCGAGGAATACCAAGACCTGGCCGACGCCATCGCCCATCCGACCCAGGCCTGAACCCCGAGACACACGGAGGCTGCCATCGCCAGCGACAAGGAAATACGCGCCGAACTGGGCCAGCACCTGACACGCCTGTGGCGTTACGCCCTGCTGTTGTCCCGGCAACGACACCTTGCCGAAGACCTGGTGCAGGCCACTTGCGTTCGTGCCCTGGAACGGGGTGAACAGTTCGTCGCCGGTACCCGCATGGATCGCTGGCTGTTCAGCATCCTGCACTCGATCTGGCTCAACGAGATCCGCTCCCAGCGCGTGCGCCGGGGTCAGGGCCAGGTCGATGCCGACGAGGTCCTGGCCTTCGACGGCGAGCAGGTGGCGCAGACCCATGTGCTCGCCGCGCAGGTCATCAAGCGCGTCGCCGCGTTGCCCGAGAGCCAGCGCGAGACGGTGTTCCTGGCCTATGTCGAAGGTCTGTCGTACAAGGAAGTGGCGCATATTCTCGAAGTGCCGATTGGCACGGTCATGAGCCGACTCGCCGCGGCGCGCGTGAAGCTGGCGCAGAACCCGCCCCTGCGCGCCGTGCCCACCTCAACCAGCGGAGAACGGCGATGACTGACCGGTTTTCTCACTACACGCCTTCCGATGAGTTGCTGGTGGCCTTTCTCGACGACCAGCTCGATGCCGAAGAGCGTGCCCGGGTTGCGGTTGCCATTGCCGAGAATCCGGCGGTCGCCGAGCGGGTCGAATGGCTGGGTCGCAGCACCCTGCCGTTTCGTGAAGCCTACGATGAACTGCTGGCGCAGGCGCCGCACGGTCGTCTTGCCGACATGCTCGAAACGCTGCCATCACCCGCGTCCAGGCCATCGCTGAGCCGGCGCGGCTTTCTCGCCGTTGCCGCCAGCTTCATGGTCGCCGGGATCGCCGCCGACCGGCTGTTCCAGGCCTGGCAGGCGCCCAGGCAAGAGCATGAAGTCAGCTGGCGTAGCGTGGTCGCCGACTACATGACCCTCTATACCGCACAAACCCTGGATGACCTGCCGGACGACGAGGGTTCGCAGCGCGCACAATTGCGCACCCTCGACAAAGGCCTCGGGCTGAAGCTGGAGCCGTCCCAGGTGCTGCTGCCTGGGGCGCAGCTCAAGCGTGCGCAGCTGCTCGAGTACGATAACGAGCCGATTGCCCAACTGGCCTACCTCGATCCGCAGCACGGTCCATTGGCCCTGTGCATCACCCACGCGAGGAAAGGCGTGCGAACGCCGACCGAGGAAGTGCGGCGCGGCATGAATGTGGTGTTCTGGGTCGGCCAGAGCCATGCCTACATGCTCATCGGGCGCAACCCGGCGAGCGAACTGCACGCCATGGCGGAACTGCTTCGCCAGCGTTTCGCCACCTAGCCGGTTGCGGTGGAAACGCGCGAGCCGCGCGGCCAACGCTGCCTGAATGCGCGCGACGCTAAAGCACCCGCTCGCCAGGCCGCGGCGCAACGTCGACCACGTACCTGTCGCGGCGCTGGGCGCTTACAACGTCATGCGACCACCGCGACCTGCCATAGCCGTGCCATCCTTTGTATGCTTGGCGGCACAAATTCGACATGCGAGGACATTCCAATGCCCCACTCTGCCGGTCTACCCCTGAACGACCCACGCTGCGCCCTGATCGTGATCGACGTGCAGAACGATTTCATCCCCGGTGGCAAACTGGCCGTTGCCGGTGGCGACGAAATCGTGCCGCTGATCAACCGATTGGCCCAGCGCTTTGGCAACGTGATCATTGCCCAGGACTGGCATCCTGCCGGCCATGCCTCCTTCGCCAGCAGTCATCCCGGCAGCAAGCCATTCGATACCGTACAACTGCCCTATGGCCCCCAGGTGCTCTGGCCCGATCACTGTCTGCAAGGCAGCCATGGTGCCGAGTTGCATGCCGACCTGCGCCTGCCCCATGCGCGCCTGGTGATCCGCAAGGGTTGCAACCCGCAGATCGACAGCTACTCGGCATTCGTCGAGGCCGACCGACGCACGCCGACCGGCCTGGCGGGCTATCTCAGGGAATGCGGGATCGACACCCTGTACCTGGTCGGCTTGGCGCTGGACTATTGCGTGGCCTGGTCCGCTCTGGATGCGCGGGCGGCAGGTTTCACCACCTTCCTGGTCCCGGACGCCTGCCGGGCCATCGACCTGGACGGCTCGCTGAAACGGGCCATGGCGGAAATGGAGGCGGCAGGAGTAGAGATCATCCAATCCGCAACTCTGGAACCATGACGCGAGCGCATATTCTATTGACTGCGTAACCGACTACGAATGGCAGCCTCACGCCCCTGCTGCCTTCTGACGTGTTGTTCTGCGATTTGCTTTATTGCTTCACAATACTGGGGTAGGCAGTCGTTAGAATCAGGCTCGTCCATTTTCCTGATAACCCTTAAGGCGTCTACTGCACTAAGGGGCCTTCCTCTCGGCTTTAACCAGCCGCGAATGGTAGCCTTGCGATCATTTACTAGCACAGGGGAATTCAAATTTAGAACCTCAACTGTAATCTTCGCGCTATCTGTTATCCCTTCCACGGTTCCATTTTCAGAGAA
>NZ_AQOH01000365.1 GCF_000364705.1 Pseudomonas fuscovaginae SE-1
TATATCGTTTGCATGAGGTGACAGCGGGGATTCGAAAGGACTCCCATCGGGATCGTAATTTTCTTTTCTTACTGCGCCGAAGTCACAATGAGCGCGATAATTCTGGCTAGGCGGATAGCAGGCCAGCATATTTTTATAATCAATACTTCGCACAGCATGCTCAGACTGAGGGTAAATATGTTCTATATGACAACTCAGCGCCGTTTCCTGCCCCGCTACCACTTCTTCCTTGGTAGCGCATTTCTCTTTCGTGAGTAGTCTTCTCATTGTGTACGCACACAAATGGTACTGCTCCAACAAAAGGGAGCGCCGCACTGCCTCACGAGGAAACCCACCACCAGAGTAGTCAAGATTTTGTGGGGTTCTTCGATTTTCATGTTTCCATGCAATAAGCTCCCGAGGCTCATCGCTCTTCACGATACGTCTCACGCCTCACCCTCCTCGACCCATCTCAGAGAGTCAATACTGCTTTGTGCCTCGACAACATCCGGAATATCACCGACACTCTGACGCAATGCATCAAGATCGAGCTGAGCACGATCCAACTGGTCGCTATCTAATAGTTCTTGAATTTTCTGCAATGGCTGCTTGGCCCTCTGACTCTGAGCCCCAACATGCATAATTTCCTCAAGGACTTCGCCGCTACGCAGACCAAGCGATCGCTCAGGATGCCCAAGATATTCGCCGCCTTTAAGCAGCATTACCGAATCGGCAGGTAGTTCCCCCAATATTTGAGGAGAGTGAGTTGAAATGATGAACTGGCAATTTGGAAAAGTGTTCTCCAGATTGGAAACGACACTTCTTTGCCACTCCGGATGCAGATGCAAGTCAAGCTCATCAATTAAGACGATGCCGTGCCCATCCAGCGGCTCTGCCACATGACGGTTCAAAAGTGTTAAACGGCGGGCTAGATCTCCAATCATCGCAAGCAGGCATCGCTCACCATCAGAAAGCTGTAGCACATTGAGTTCGCGATCACCCTTCAGAACCGTCATTCTCAATGATGGTTTACGCCGAACCCTGACATCCTTGAATCCAGTAAATCTTTCAATGGCTCTCCGAACAGAAGACAGTTCTAAATCCCTGAAACCAGGGTTGTCACGCAGCTTCTCGTTCTCAAGATCCTCCTGATTCCTGAACCAGATGAAAAACCTCTTGAAGTCTGCACCGCCATGTCCCAGTGCATCCTCGTATCCTTCCGCGATAGCGTTATTCAGTCGTTCTCTAACCCGCAAAGGCACCTCAAAAACAGCACGATGGACATCATAATAAACTGCCAAAGGTGCTTGAATGGGTGCTTCCGCGATCAACTCGTAACGCAATATCGCATTAGCCAAGGAACTTACAGCAGCATTCAGGCGAGAAAGGTCACTGCTACGCTCTTCTGGGTGTTTGCCAGCTTTTCGATTCAGTGCTATCGACCAGCTTATTTCTTCACCTCCCGCCTCCCATTCGGCGACAACGCTCAGACGTGCGTAGTCGGATCCGATGCGAATGTCATCTTGAGAGATGGAACGAGATTTTGACCCTTGATCAACGATTCGGGCAGTCATATTAGATAGCGAAATAGCCAAGGCATCCAGGATTGACGACTTACCCACACCATTGACACCAACGATCGCAGTGGTACCTGCACCATTTTTGAACTCAAGTTCAATTTTTTCGATACCACGAAAATTCACTAAGGTGAATCGTTTGACTCGCATGTTCAGTTACCTGCCAAGCCGACCACAGCAGCCGGAACGTAATAAATTGGCACGATAATAGTAAGTATGATCGTCGCTGTCACGAGACGATCTACTCACAATTTATTACCTGCTGGACTACAGCATGCACACTCAACTCGCTCAGCGTCACGCCAGACAAGACCTCCTCCGGCAACGCCAAAAGAGCCTGATGAGCCCCATGCTTCAGCCGGGCAAACAGCAGCGCCTTGCTGCCACTCCTGAAGCGCGCGATGAAATCCTGCAAGGCCTCGATGCTGGTTCCGTCCAGGTCTGGCGATTCTTCCAGGCTGAGGATCACTGCCCGCACCTGCGGCCCCTGTTGATCGGCCAGACGCTGGACGCTGCGCAGAATCCGTTCGGCATTGGCGAAAAACAGCGCTTCGCCAGGTCGCAGGATCAGCACGCCCGGCACCTGCCGTGCCTGGGGATGCAACTGGCAATCGACGAAGTCATGCCCGTCGGCCAGGTGCCCGAGCACCTGCACTGCCGCCGAGGACATCTGCCGCAACATCAGCATCAGGCTGATCGCCACCGCCGCCAGCAGCCCATCCAGCACCCCGAGCAGCAGCACCGCGCCTACCGCGCAAATCGCCAGGAAGCGGTCGCGCCGCCAGACGAAATAGCGCTGCAGCGGTTCCAGGCTGACGGCACGGGTCAGCGCGTGAATGACGATCGCCGCCAGCACCGGTTCGGGCGTCAGCGCGATCAGTGGCAGCGAGGTCGCCACGATCGCCAGCACCACCAGCGCCGCGACCACCCCGGCACAACGCGATGTGGCGCCGGCCGCTTCGTTGGCCGACGTGGCCGAGTACCCGGCGCCGGCCGGCATGCCGTGAAACAGCCCGGACAACAGGTTGGCCCCTCCGAGCACCAGCAGGTCGCGGTTAGAACTGACCCGGTCGCCGTGCTTGAGGGCAAAGGCGCTGATGGAACCGTAGGACTCGGCATACAGGATCATCACCAGGGCAAAGCCCAGTTCCACCAGTTTCAGCCAGTCGGAAAAAACCAGGCGCGGCAGTGACGGTACCGTCAACTGCAGGTCGATGGCCCCGATCAGGCTGACCCCATGGCTCGGCAGGTCCAGCCACCTGCCCACCACGATACCCAGTACCACCACCAACAACCCGCCCGGCACACGACGCAGGCGCCCGAAGATCGTCAGCAGCACCAACGCCACCAGCGCGACCGCCGCACCTGACCAGTTCCATCGTGGCAGTTGCCCAACCAGTTCCGGAACGAAGCGAATCAGGTCACTGTGCTGCGGATGCACATCGACAATGCTCGCCACCTGCCTGAGGATGATGGTCACCGCCAGACCAAAGGCGAAGCCGCGCAGCACCGGCTTGGCGATGAACGAGGTCACGCTGCCCAGCTTGAACAGCCCGGCGAGCAGGAACATCAGGCCGGTGATCATCACCAGGCCGATGGCCATGGTCAGGCGCAGGGCCAGGTCGGAGCCGGCCACCGAGAGCGTCGCCGCCGCCAACACCGCGGCGGACGACGAGGTGGCCGAAACGATCGCAAAGCGGCTGGTACCGAACAGCCCGTAACAGAACAGCCCGGCAAACAGGGCGATCACCCCGGCCTGGGGTGGCAGGTGGGCGATGCTCGAATAGGCGACCGCCTCAGGCAGCAGCAGGCCGGCGATCGACAGCCCGGCGATCAGGTCGCGGCCCAGACGGCGTGATTGAACGGGGGTGGCAGCCTTCTCGGCCAGGGAAGGCTCACGCATCGACGAGGCCGGCCCATCCTGGCAGGGAACAGCGATCCTGGCGGTCTGCCAGTGGTCGGGGAGGCTCCCCGTGGGTCCATTGCGAGCGGGCACCTGCCATCGAGCGTCTCCTGACAAACCATTCGTGTTGTCAAGCTTAACGCCGAATCACCCGGTAGGCACCTGCGCGCCCGGCACGGCGCTGCACGACTGGCTCAACGCCCCGCCGCCAGCCTCCAGACCCGGGCGATATCGCGCGCCCGTGCCGACAGCAGGGCCGGCGCCTCGGCGCAGGCCTGCTCCAGGCTCATCGGCCCGGAAGCCAGGGCGAAGGCGGCGTCGACCCCGTGCTGGTACATCCGCTCATACCCCTCGCCCAGGGTGCCGGCCAGCACGATGACCGGTACACCCTGCTGGCGAGCGATCCGCGCCACGCCAAAAGGCGTCTTGCCACGCAGGGTCTGGGCGTCGAAGCGGCCCTCGCCGGTGATCACCAGATCGGCGCCCTGCACCGCCTGCTCCAGCCCGACCAGCTCGGCGACCACCTCCACGCCCGGACGGAACTGCGCGGCGAAGAACGCCTTGGCGGCAAAACCCAGCCCGCCCGCCGCGCCACTGCCCGGCTCGCCACGCACATCCCGTGGCAACACCTCGGCGCACAAGTCGGCAAAATGCCCGAGCGCCGCGTCCAGCTCGTGTACCTGAGCCGGTGATGCGCCCTTTTGCGGGCCGAAGATCGCCGAAGCGCCCTGCTCTCCACACAGCGGGTTGTTCACATCGGCGGCAATCTCGAAACGGACGGCGCCCAGGCGAGGGTCGAGCCCTGCGCAGTCGATCCGCTGCAATCCAGCCAAGGCCTGGCCGCCACGGGCCAGCTCGCGGCCCTGGGCGTCGAACAGGCCCAGGCCGAGCGCCTGCAAGGCACCGGCACCGGCATCGTTGGTGGCACTGCCGCCGATGGCGAGAATAATCCGCCGCGCTCCGGAATCGAGAGCGGCACCGATCAACTGCCCGGTACCGAAGGTGCTGGTGATACAGGCATCACGCTGGCCGGGCGGTAGCAGTTGCAGACCACTGGCCTCGGCCATCTCGATGATCGCGGTATGGCTCTGCGGCAACCAGCCCCAGTGGGCCTGCACCGCGCCACCCAGGGGGCCCTGGACCGTCTCGGTCCGCAACTGGCCATTGCAGGCGGCGAGCACCGACTCCACCGTACCCTCGCCGCCATCGGCCATGGGGTAGCGCAGCAGTTGCGCCCGCGGCAGGACCTCGGCCAGCCCCTCGGCAATGGCCCTGGCGACACCGTCGGCACTCAGGCTGTCCTTGAAGGAGTCGGGGGCGATGATGATTTTCATGGGGGCTTCTCCGGGTCTTGTAGCATCCATGCTGCCAGCAGAAACGACGTATGACGCCGGTCTGCTGCACAAGCATTGTGGGGCTTTATTGTTCATTCACACAAACCGGGGGGCTGCGGGCCAGGCTTGGGAGCCCATTCGCGGGCAAGCCCGGGGCCTACAGGATCTGCGTCCTGCTCGTCTCCGGTGTGCAGCCCTTCAGGCCTGGGGCAGCAGCTGCACGCCCAGGTACAGCGCCAGCATGCCATCGAGCCGCAACGGGTCGACACCGCTGAGTTCGGCGATCCGCTCCATGCGATAACGCAGGCTGTTGCGATGGATACCCAGCGCCTCGGCACAGGCCTGGCTCTGGCCGTCATGCTCGCACCAGCTGCGCAAGGTCGAGAGCAACTGACCGTTGCTGTCCTTGACCAACACCTTGCGCAGCGGCTTGAGCAACTCCTCCAGGGCGTCGTCATTGCGATAGCGCCACAACATCACCGGCAGGCAATAACGCTCGAGCAACAGCATGCGCGTGTTCGGCAACACGTCCCGGCCATAGCCCAACAGGTCGCTGACCCGCCGATAACAGCGACGCAGTCCCGCCAGGCCATCGGCCTGCCCGCCTACCGCCACCCGCAATACCTTCCAGCCCAGGCCGTCGAGCTTTTCCAAAAGGCGCGGTTCATCCAGGGACAGCGTCGCCGGGCGGCACCAGAGCAACGACGATTCCGAGGCGCTGAAGCACCAGCTATCGGGGTAACGCGACTGCAGCCAGGCGATCAACGCCTCGGTAGCCTGCCCCGGTTCCAGTTCGAACAGGCAGGGGATTCGCGACAATTGTGGCTTGAGCCCCATCTGCCGGGCCTCATCGAGCAGGCGTGGCGAGTCGCCGTCGTCGCCGAGCAGCAACGCCAGCAGATCGTCGCAGCGCTGGCGCCGCCATTGCTGTTCAGCCTGCTGGTGACGTTGCGCCACCAGCATCTCGGCCGTCATCCTCACCAGTTCGGCATAGGTGCGCAACCGGTCGGGGTCTCCGGTGATGCCCAGCACGCCGATCAGACGCTGATCGTGCAGCAATGGCAGGTTGATTCCCGGTTGCACGCCCTTGAGGCACTTGGCCGTCTGCACATCGATCTCCACGACCCTGCCGTTGGCCAGCACCAGTTGCGCGCCTTCGTGACGGGTATTGACCCGCTCCTTTTCGCCGCTGCCGAGAATCAGGCCCTGGCTGTCCATGACATTCACGTTGTAGGGCAGGATCGCCATCGTCCGGTCGACGATATCCTGCGCAAGGTCGTGGTCCAGTTCGAACATGAGAGGAGAAGTCCTTGTAATGGCGTCCCTGCGATGGATTGTTCAGCGGCACAGGTCATGCCGGCAAACCCTGTGCGCCGGCACAAAGACAGCGGCGCCGGGGTGGCCGAGACTCACAGGGCGAACAACGTTACCCTTGCATCGCGAAAAATCATAATAAAGAGAGACCGACATGTCACAGAGCGCCGCGTTACCCCAGGCCACCGCTGACTTGAAAAACGCCGTATACAAGCGCATCACCCTGCGCCTGATCCCCTTTATCTTCATCTGCTACCTGTTCAACTACCTCGACCGGGTCAATGTTGGCTTCGCCAAGCTGCAGATGCTCGACGCCCTCAAATTCAGTGAGACGGTCTACGGCCTCGGTGCCGGAATCTTCTTCATTGGCTACGTGCTGTGCGGCGTGCCGAGCAACCTCGCGCTGACGCGCTTTGGCCCACGGCGCTGGATCGCGCTGATGATGATCACCTGGGGCACACTGTCGACCTGCCTGCTGTTCGTCACCACCCCGACCCAGTTCTACACCCTGCGCCTGTTCACCGGTGCGGCGGAAGCCGGTTTCTTCCCTGGCGTGGTGCTGTACCTCTCGCAATGGTTCCCGAGCTTCCGACGCGGCCGCATCATGGCCCTGTTCATGTCGGCGATTCCGGTCTCGGGCCTGCTCGGCAGCCCCTTCTCCGGCTGGATTCTGAACCACTTCGCCGCGGGTCAGGGCGGACTCTCCGGCTGGCAGTGGATGTTCCTGCTGCAAGGCATCCCCACCGTGCTGCTCGGCGTGGCCGCTTTCTTCCTGCTGGCCGACAGGTTCGCCAATGCCCGCTGGCTGACCGCCGAGGAGCGCGCGGTGCTGGAGGCCGACCAGGCCGAGGATGCGGCGAACAAGCCGCGCACCGTCAGCGACTCCCTCGGCGAGGTGTTCCGGAATCCGGCGATCTGGGCGTTCGGCCTGATCTATTTCTGCATCCAGAGCGGCGTCTACGCGATCAACTTCTGGTTGCCGTCGATCATCAGGAACCTCGGTTTCAGCGACAACCTGGTGATCGGCTGGCTCAGCGCGATTCCCTATCTGCTGGCCGCGCTGTTCATGCTCTTTGTCGGACGCTCCGCCGACCTGCGCAAGGAACGTCGCTGGCATCTCGTCGTACCGATGCTGATGGGTGCCGTTGGCCTGTTGATCGCGGTGAACTTCGCCAGCTCGCCGGCCGTTGCCATTCTCGGCCTGGGCATCGCCACCATGGGCGCCCTCACCGGCCTGCCGATGTTCTGGCCGGTGCCCACCGCCCTGCTCAGTGCCGGCGCAGCCGCCGGCGGCCTGGCGCTGATCAACTCGATGGGCCAGATGGCCGGCTTCCTCAGCCCCTACCTGGTGGGCTGGATCAAGGACGCCAGCGGCTCCACCGATGCCGCGCTGTATGTGCTGGCCGCGGTGATCGTCGGCGGCGCCCTGCTGGCCCTGCGCGTGACCCGCGACCTGCGGGCGCAGTAACCCATTGCCATGAAAAAGGCCTGATACCGGCGGAGCCAGGTATCAGGCCTTCCTCTCCCCGGGGAAATCCGCTACACGAGAATCTTCGCCACCCTGCCTGGCAGTGCCGAATACCGGGTTTTCTTGTGTACCTTGTGTTCTTTCCGGTGTTTCTGGGTGGCCATCGCCAGTTGAGCACCGGCCTTGGGTGCGCTGCCGCCCTGTGTCGCCGGTACCGGCGAGGACGCCGAAAACCCTTCGAGCCACTTGCCCCGGCTCTTCAGGGCTCGCCAGGGAAATTGGGGATTGCTCCACGCCAGGCTTCTGGTATCTGATGGAGCACTTTCCTTAAGCGCAAAAGGATGTCCAGCATGAGCTATCGCCTCCTCGGTCACTCCGGACTCAAGGTTTCCACCCTGACCCTGGGCAGCATGATGTTCGGTGAGCAGACCGATACCGAGACTTCGCTGCGCATCATCGACAAGGCCTGGGACCAGGGCGTCAACTTCATCGATACCGCGGACGTCTACAACGGCGGGCGTTCGGAGGAAATCGTCGGCGAGGGCGTTGCCCGCCACCGCCATGACTGGGTCATCGCCTCCAAGGTCGGTTTCGGCCCGGCGGACGGCACCCCGAATCGCCGCGGTCTGAGCCGCAAGCATATCTTCAATGCGATCGAGGCCAGCCTCACCCGCCTGGGCACCGACTACCTGGATATCTACTACCTGCACCGCGAAGACCACGACACACCGCTGGAGGTCACGGTAGCGGCCATCGGCGACCTGCTGCGCCAGGGCAAGATCCGCTACTGGGGCCTGTCGAACTACCGCGGCTGGCGGATCGCCGAAGTGATTCGCGTGGCCGAACGGCTGGGCGTCGAGCGGCCGGTGATCAGCCAGCCGCTGTACAACATCGTCAACCGCCAGGCCGAGGTCGAGCAGATCACCGCCGCCGCGGCCTACGGCCTTGGCGTGGTGCCCTACAGCCCGCTGGCCCGTGGTGTGCTCAGCGGCAAGTACGCACCGGACGTGGCACCCGACGCCAGCAGCCGTGCCGGACGCCAGGACCGGCGCATCCTCGAAACCGAATGGCGCCTGGAATCCCTGCGCATTGCCCAGCAGATCCAGCAATACTCCCAGGGTCGTGGCGTCGGCATCGTCGAGTTCGCCATCGCCTGGGTGCTGAACAACGCGGCGGTCAGCTCGGCGATCGTCGGTCCGCGCACCGAGGAACAGTGGGACAGCTATACCAAGGCGCTCGCGGTGAAGATCAGCGCCGAGGACGAGGCCTTCATCGACTCGCTGGTCACCCCGGGGCATGCCTCGACGCCAGGTTTCAACGATATCGGCCACTTCGTTTCCGGCCGGCGCACGCTCGAACCTTGAGGCGTAAAGTGGCGAGCGGCGCACGCGCCCTCGCCCAATGCATCGCAAGACTGGATAAATGCCGCTGAACAGGCCATCCTGCGCGCCTTTTCCCCAGCGCGGCGAGTTGCCGCCACGCCCGACACACCAAGGATTGCCCATGCAAGACCAGCCACTGAACGACGCCGACTTCGAGTTCATCGAGGACATGCTGCTCAAGTACGGCGACGACCACTCCGTGCTCAACCCTTCCGAACTCGACGGTTACCTCACCGCGCTGGTGTCCGGCCCGCTGCCGATCGATATTTCGGTATGGTTCCCGGCCATCTGGGGCGACCAGAACCCGAACTGGGAAACGCCACAGGAATGCAAGCGTTTCATCGACCTGAGCGTGCGCCACCTGAACGCCCGGGCGACCCAACTGGCCAACGATGCCCAGGGATTCAAGGCACGCTTCGAGGCCACCGAGCACCAGGGCCAACCGCTGGTGCTGGCCGAGGAATGGTGCTTCGGCTACCTGCGCGGCATCGGTGTCAGCCAATGGCCGGCGTTGCCGGCAGCGCAGGCGCAATGGCTGGAGGCGATCACCCTGTGCGCCGAGCAGGACAACTTCGAACTGCCGGCCGATCTCGACGTGGTCCTGCATCGCCAGCGCGTGGCGGCCATCGAGCCGGCGGCGCGCGGGCTGCATGACTTCTGGCAGGCACAGCGCTAACGATCCCCGCTCGCGCCCCCTCTCTTGCGTCAGTGCTAGCAATCATCGGTTGATAGCCATGAGCCATCAACCGATAATCCCGCCCCCAACTCGACTCGCGCAAGGAAACGCCGTGAAAAAAGCTCTGCTGTCCATCCCTCTGCTGGCGTTGTTGCTGCAAGGCTGTGGCATGACCATCACCCGCTACGACCCCAGCTTCGACAACGTGCAAACGCTCAAGCAGAACCTGCCCCTGCAGTCGATCAGCGAGGCGAAGGTCACGGCGGCACCAGGCCAGGGGTCATTGACCGTACGGACCAACCCCATTCGCTCGCCCAGTGGCAGCATCAGCCAGCACGTCCAGGACGCGATCAACCAGGAACTGCGCCTGGCTGGCCTGCTCGACCCGCAGGCCCCGCGCCAGTTGAATGTACTGTTGGTCAAAAACGACCTGACAGCGGGTGCGGGCACCGGCACCGGTGTACTCGCGGCCCACTTCACCCTGCTCAAGGCGGGCCAGGTGACGTATGACGCGACCCGGGAAGTCCACAGCGAATGGAGCAGCAGTCCGCTAGGCGCTGTCGCCATTCCGAATGCGGCGAACTCCTACAATCCATTGGTGCGTGACCTGCTGAAAGCCTTGTACAGCGATCCGCTGTTCATCCAGGCATTGAAGTGAGGCTGGAAAACAGCGCGGTCTTTCGCGGATGAGTCCTGCTCCCACACGGTACGCGCCAGGCGCGGTCACTGTGGGAACCGGACTCACCGAGGGTACCGGGTGAAACTCAGGCCCGGGGAGCGAAGCCCAGAGCCGAGTACTTGAGGCTGTTGCTCTCGACCATCTGCTTGAGCAGCGCATTGACCTGACGGCCGAAGGTGTCGTTCACCGCATCTTTAGGGGTCTTGCTCGCCAGGGGAAGGAACCAGATACCGATCCAGGTATTGATCGCATCGTGGTTGCTGTTGCTGCTCACGGGTTGCCCTTGTGGGTCAAGCACCTCGAGGCTCATGGTGTACTGGTCGGTCGCCAGTGCCGGAATGACGGTGAAGGTGAACCCGCTGACGAAGGCCATCGCCAACTGGCCGCCTCCCGGTGGATGGTTGTAGACCTTCAGGCGCAGGTTGTAGTCGCCCGGCTGCTTCTGGAACTCGTCCAGGGTCACCCGGCCGAACAGGCCCGAGTCGGTCAGAGCCTTCTGCAGCTGCGGCTTGAGCATTTCCCGCGCTTGTGGAACCTCGACCGCCGACGCGCTCTTCGGCTCGCCCTGGTAGAAATCGAATTTGACGAAAACGTTCGGCTTGTTCGAATAGGCCGCCATGGAAGGCATCTTGACCGGAGCCACTTCATCCTTCGTGAAACTGGCGCAACCGCTCAACGTAAGCGCCAGGGCCAACCCCAGCATTTTTCCGATCTTCATTACCGCGTCCTTAGTGAGATATCAAAGCGCCTCCATCATCGGAGTTGCCGCGGCAGGATTCTAGAGGGTCGCATGCAATATCAAAAGGCCATATTTCGGACAAATGCCGGGAGATCGGCTGAGCCCCGTTTCGTTCACAGACTCTGCTGCGCAATCTCTTCGGAGGTCTGCGCCCGAGGCGCTGCTGCCAGTTGCCGGCACTCTCCGGGCAGACAGCCGGGCGACATCGTGCCGGTGGGCCTCAAGCTGCCGTCAGACAAATTCGAATCCATAAAAAACCACCCTCAGCAACAGACGCATTATTTCTAAATATTTCTTCACGCAGCGTAATTGTCATCAGACAGAAATATTCCGGGCATTAAATCGCTGGCTATCTGACATGTGGCCCCGTCCACCCATCCCTGAGCCTCGAGGTATTCTCGTGATTTTGCTGACCAAGAAACGCTTGTCGGTCCTGCTGGCCTCCCTCTGCCTGAGCGGTGTCGCCCACGCTACCGATGTGACCGGTGCCGGTTCCAGCTTTGTCTATCCGGTGCTGTCCAAGTGGTCCCAGGACTACAGCAAGACCTCCAGCAACCGCATCAACTACCAGTCGATCGGCTCGGGTGGCGGCATCGCTCAGATCAAGGCCGCGACCGTGGACTTCGGTGCCTCGGACGCCCCATTGTCGGCCGACGAACTCAAGGCGGCCGGCCTGGGCCAGTTCCCCAGCGTCATCGGCGGTATCGTGCCCGTCATGAACATCGACGGCGTTGCCGCCGGCCAGCTCAAGCTCGACGGTGAAAGCCTGGCGAAGATCTTCCTGGGTGAAATCACCACCTGGAACGACCCGGCCATCGTCGCCCTCAACCCGGGCCTGAAACTGCCTGCCGGCAAGATCACCGTCGTGCACCGCTCCGACGGTTCGGGCACTTCGTACAACTTCACCAACTACCTGGCCAAGGCCAGCGAAGGCTGGAAATCCAAGATCGGCTTCGGCACCACCGTGCCATGGCCAGTGGGTGTCGGCGGCAAGGGCAACGAAGGGGTCTCGGCCTACGTGAAGCAGATCAAGAACTCGATCGGCTACGTCGAGTACGCCTACGCCCTGCAGAACAAGATGACCCACGCCCAACTGAAGAACGCGTCCGGCAAGTTCGTCGAGCCTGGCGCCAAGGCGTTCCAGGCCGCCGCCGACACCGCCGACTGGGCCAGCGCCGAGGACTTCAACCTGATCATGACCAACGCTCCAGGCGATGCCGCCTGGCCGATCACCGCCACCACCTGGATCATCATGTACAAGCAGCCGAAGAACGCCGAGCAAAGCCAGGCGGCCTTCGACTTCTTCAAGTGGTCACTGGAAAACGGCCAGCAGCAGGCCGCCTCGCTGGACTACGTGGCCCTGCCCGACTCGCTGGTCAAGCGCATCGAAGGTTACTGGAAGTCCGACTTCGCCCATTGATCCGCCCGCCTGAAACCGCCCGTCATCCGTGCCTTGCGGCCGGGTGACGGGACCTGAGCAGAGTAATGATGAACGACTCCGTGCAACCCCTGGCCTTGCCCATCTGCAGCAGCGACGTGGCCGGCGAGGAACGGGCCGCCCGCGATCACCGGCATGACCTGTGGTTCAAGCGAACCCTGTTCGGCGCCGCCATGCTGGTGCTGATACTCCTGGCCAGCATCGCGGCCTCCACCCTGTGGGGTGGCAGCCTCGCCTTCAAGACCTTTGGTCTCGACTTCCTGACCAGCACCGAATGGGATGCGGTCAACAATCACTTCGGCGCACTGGTGCCGATCTACGGCACCTTGGTGACCTCCTTCCTGGCCCTGCTGATCGCGGTGCCCGTGAGTTTCGGCATCGCGATCTTCCTCACCGAAGTCGCGCCGCCCTGGCTGCGCATGCCGGTTGCCTCGGCCGTCGAGCTGCTGGCCGGGATTCCCTCGATCATCTACGGCATGTGGGGCCTGTTCGTCTTCGGCCCGTTCATGGCCGAACACCTGGCCCCGTGGATCAATGACTACCTCGGCGCTCTGCCGCTGGCAGGTCCGCTGTTCCAGGGCCCGCCCCTGGGCATCGGCATGCTCACCGCCGGTATCGTCCTGGCGATCATGATCACGCCCTTCATCACTTCGGTGATGCACGAGGTGTTCCGCAGCGTACCCACCACCCTCAAGGAATCGGCCTACGCCCTGGGCGGCACGACCTGGGAAGTGGTCTGGGACATCGTCCTGCCCTATACCCGTTCGGCCGTGGTCGGCGGCGTATTCCTCGGCCTCGGCCGAGCCCTGGGCGAGACCATGGCGGTGACCTTCGTACTGGGCAACGCCCAGCAGTTCTCCGCCTCATTGCTGATGCCAAGCAGCTCCATCGCCTCGATCATCGCCAACGAGTTCAGCGAGGCCTACACCGACCTGCACCGCTCGGCGCTGATCGGTCTGGGCTTCCTGCTGTTTGTCGTCACCTTTTTCGTCCTGGCATTGGCGCGACTGATGCTCATGCGACTCTCACGCAAGGAAGGGCTATGACGGGCAACGAACGTCTTTATCGCAACCGCGCCCTCAAGAACCGTATCGCAATGGTCCTGAGCTGCGGCGCCACCCTGTTCGGCCTGACCTGGCTGGTGTGGATCCTGCTGACCACCGTCATCAACGGTTTCGAAGCCCTCAACCTGCGGCTGTTCACCGACATGACGCCACCACCGGGCACCGAAGGCGGCCTGGCGAACGCGTTCTACGGCAGTGCGCTGATGTCGCTGATCGCCCTGCTGATCGGCACGCCGATCGGCCTGATGGCGGGTGTCTGGCTGGCCGAGTTCGCCCGCCATTCGCGCCTGGGCGCCGTGGTGCGCTTCATCAACGATATCCTGCTGTCGGCACCGTCGATCGTGCTGGGGCTGTTCATCTACACCGGCGTGATCCTGCCGATCAACCTCCTGAGCAACCACCAGGTCGGTTTCTCCGCCATTGCCGGTGCCCTGACCCTGGCCCTGCTGGTGATCCCGGTGGTGGTGCGCACCACTGACGAAATGCTCCAGCTGCAACCCTCGACCCTGCGCGAAGCCGCACTGGCATTGGGTGTGCCGCAGTGGAAACTGACCCTGCAGATCGTCCTGCGCGCGGCCAAGGCCGGGGTGGTCACCGGCGTGCTGCTGGCCCTGGCCCGTATCACCGGTGAAACCGCCCCGCTGCTGTTCACCGCCTTCGGCAACCAGTTCTGGAGCAGCAACCTGCTCAAGCCGATTGCCAGCGTCCCGGTGGTGATTTTCCAGTACGCCATGAGCCCGTTCGAGGACTGGCACTCGCTGGCCTGGGCCGGCGCCCTGGTGCTGACCCTGTTCGTCCTGCTGCTCAGTTTGCTGTCCCGATTGATTCTTTTGCGTAATAGGCTGACCTGATGAAGACCCGTGACCTTGCCAGCGAGAACACCAAGATCCGTGTTCGTGGCCTGGAGTTTTTCTACAACAACCAGCGGTCGCTGAAGTCCATCGACCTGGATATCCCGGAGAAACGCATCACCGCCATCATCGGCCCTTCGGGTTGCGGCAAGTCGACCATGCTGCGGGTATTCAACCGCATCTACTCGATGTACCCGAAACAGGAAGCCCGTGGCGAGGTGCTGCTCAATGGCGAGAACATCCTCGCTCCCGGCTATTCGATGAACCGCCTGCGCAGCCAGGTCGGCATGGTGTTCCAGAAGCCGGTGCCGTTCCCGATGTCGATCTACGAGAACATCGCCTACGCCGTGCGCCACCACGAGAAACTGTCGCGCCACGAGATGGATGAGCGGGTCGAACAGGCCCTGCACGGCGCGGCGTTGTGGAACGAGGTCAAGGACAAGCTCAAGCAGAGCGCCCAAGGCCTCTCCGGCGGCCAGCAACAGCGCCTGTGCATCGCCCGCACCATCGCCCTGCGCCCACAGGTGCTACTGCTGGACGAGCCGACCTCGGCCCTCGACCCGATTTCCACCGGCCGCATCGAGCAACTGGTCACCGAGCTCAAGGAGCAGTACACCGTGATCATCGTCACCCATAACATGCAGCAGGCCGCACGGGTTTCGGACTACACGGCGTTCATGTTCATGGGCGAGCTGATCGAGCATGATGCCACCGACTCGATCTTCACCCATCCCAAAATGAAACAGACCGAAGATTACATCACCGGTCGTTTCGGCTGATAGCCACTGCCCCGCCGCGGACCTGGTTTCATGGGACGCTCAAAGGCTGCTTTAATGAGTCGACTGCATTGATCCTTCAAATGCATGGATCAGCCTCTCGAACCACTCGACAAGGTAGCGCCACGATGGAACGTCTCACCGCGAAAGATTTTGCCCCCGAGCTGCTGGAACTCTACGACTACTACGTCCATGGCCGGATCAACCGGCGCGAGTTCATCGACCGCGCGGCCAAGTTCACCCTCGGGACCATGGCCGCGGCCAGCGTGCTGGCGGCGCTGAGCCCAAACTACGCACTGGCCGAACAGGTGCCCTTCACCGATCCGGACATCGTCGCCGAATACATCACCTACCCCTCGCCCAAGGGCCACCCACAGGTGCGGGGATATTTCGTGCGCCCGGCGAAGGTCACGGGCAAGGTGCCCGCGGTCGTGGTGGTGCACGAGAACCGCGGCCTGAACCCTTACATCGAGGATGTCGCCCGGCGCGTGGCCAAGGCCGGCTTCATCGCGCTGGCACCGGATGGCCTGTCGTCGGTCGGCGGTTACCCCGGCAACGACGAGAAAGGCGTGGCACTGCAGAAGACCGTCGACCCCGAGAAACTGATGAACGACTTCTTCGCCGCCATCGAGTGGTTGATCAAGCATGACGCCAGCACCGGCAAGGTCGGCATCACCGGCTTCTGCTACGGCGGTGGAGTCGCCAATGCGGCAGCCGTGGCCTACCCCGAACTGAGTGCGGCCGTACCGTTCTACGGCCGCCAGCCCAAGGCCGAAGAGGTCTCCAGGATCAAGGCCCCGCTACTGCTGCACTACGCCGAACTGGACAAGCCCATCACCGACGGCTGGCCTGCCTACGAACATGCCCTCAAGGATGCGGGCAAGACCTATGAGGTACATATCTACCAGGGCGTCAACCACGGCTTCCACAACGACTCCACACCCCGCTACGACGAGGCGGCCGCCAAGCTGGCCTGGGACCGCACCGTGGCCTGGTTCCGCCGCTACCTGGCCTGAAACCGTCAAGTCATAGCCGGAAACGGTCCACCGACTGCGACAGTCGTCCGGCCAGGCTGGACAACTGGTCGGTGCTCGCCGCCGTCTGGCCGATCACCTGATTGTTGCCGGCTGACATGTCGGCGATCTTTTCCACCTGGCGTGAGATTTCATTGCTTACCTGGCTCTGTTCACCGATGGTCCGCGAGATGTCATTGACCAACTGGCTGGTGTTGAGCGTCGCCTCGAGGATTTCACTGATGGCGCGCTCGACCTCCGCCGTCACGGCCATGCCCTTGTCGACCTGGGCCACCCCGGCCTCCATGCTGCTGACCGCCTCGCGCGTGCTGTTCTGGATACGCACCACCATCTCCGAGATTTCCCGGGTGGAGGCACTGGTGCGCCCGGCCAGGCCACGGACCTCGTCGGCCACCACCGCGAAGCCGCGCCCCTGCTCACCGGCGCGGGCCGCCTCGATGGCGGCGTTGAGCGCCAGGAGGTTGGTCTGCTCGGCAATGCCCTGAATCACCTGGACGATGCCGAAGATCGCCTCGGACTCCTTGTCCAGCGTGCGGATGACCTGGGCCGAATGCTGCGATGAACGGGCGATATCATTCATGTCGCTGACCACCTGGCGAATCACCTGTCCGCCATTCTTGGCCAGCGATTCGGCCTGGTTGGCCATGTCCAGCGCCCGCTCGGCGTGGCGGGTGATTTCCTCGATGCTCGCGGTCATCTGGCTGGCCGCCGCCGCCATGGTGCCGGCCGCCTCGCTCTGCTGCTGGCTGCTGCCCGCCACCTGGTGACAGCCGCCGCTCAATTGCTCGCTCATGTCATTGACACCATGGGCATTGCTGCGTACCACCTCGATCATGCTGCGCAAGTCACGCTGCATGGTCGACAGGTTGCGGATCAGCCGGGCCGCCTCGTCCTGTTGCCGGGGCTCGTCGATCGGCGTGCTCAGGTCGCCATGGGCAATGTCGGCGGCAATACGGCTGGCGACCTGCAAGGGGGCCATGATGCCGTTGATGACCCTGCGCCCCTGGAGTACCAGCAACAGCAGACCGGCAATCAGCACCCCGACCAGGATCAGGTTGGCGTGGCTGATGGCCTTGCGGGTGCCCTCGCCGCTCGACTGCGCGTTGGACTCGATCAGTTCGCTCAGCTTGGCCATCGCATCTTCCAACTGGCCGAACGCACTGTTGAACGAAGCCAACTGCTGCTCGGCGGCGTCCGGGTTGGCAATGGCCAGGTCGACGATGTGCTCGGCCGCGCCGATGTAGGTTTCCAGGCTCGGCCTGATCTGGTTCAGCGCCGCCTTGAGCGTGTCGTTGACCGGCAGCTTGAGGTTCTCCTCGAGCACTTCGCGAAAGTGCTTGGCGTGTTCGGTCAGCGAATCACGCACTTCGGTGGCGGAACTGGCGCTCTTGCCCAGCCCCACCAGCATCGCCGACAGCACATCGGCGCGCAGGGCGTCGTGCATCATGTCGCCTTCCAGGTGATTGCGCAGCAAGGTCATGCTCACCTCGCTGTCGCTGGTGGCCTGCGCCATCCGCTGGTTGCCCAGGTAACCGACCAGCCCCATCACCAGCACGGTCAGCAGGCCGCTGCCTATCAGCAGGTACAGACGCAATCTTATCGACACAGTGCAGCCCTCCATCAGCCCAGGACAAACCGGTCGGCCGCAGGAACAGGAAGCGTGCCGACACCCCCTGACGGATATTTAAGACCATTTTCCGGGTTTGGCCGCGCCGTTATGCTGCACGGGGCTATTTCGCCTTGTCGTCCCTGGGCTTGTAGAAGAGGAACTTACCCGTCTCGGCGGTGCGGATGTACGACTTGACCCAATCCGGGCTGACGCTGCGGTCATGAAAGTACATGGCACCGTGGGTGCGGTCCTTGATCTGCTGGTTGAGGGCCTTGCGGGCGATTTCCTTGGCGAGCGCATAGCGGTCCTCCTCCTGGACATCGTCCGAGCGGCCATCGCACCACCAGGAAAACTGACAGGCTTTCCTGTCCGCGCCCTGCTTGACCACCTCGCAGACGGTCCCGGGAAAGCCCTCATGCCCGAGACGATTGAGCACGACGCTGGCGACCGCCTCCATGTCGGCCGGCTCGCCACCCTTGGCCTCCCAGTAGATGGTGCGTGACAGGCAAGTGATGGTGTCGGCCACCGCGGCATCGCCAGCCGGGTCCACTACCTGCGTCTCGACCCTGGTCAGGGTTGGCGTCTTCGGCTCCGCGGCCGGGCTCTCCTTCTCGGCGGCTTTCTGTTCCAGCGCCTCGGCCTTGTCGATGACGGCCTGTGGCCGGGGTTGCGATTCGGCAGCCGCGCCAAGGGCGGCTTCGCAGGTGATGAGGGTGGCAACAAGACACGCGACTATCCCGTTGAGGCGCATGATCGAACCCTGTTGAATGAACCCTGCCCGTGATGGTCGCCCTGCCACGGCCGGGCAGTCGATCCGGGGCGGGCTGGCAGGTTCGACAGCGCCAGGAATGAATCATTCCACAGCCGATTTCACACAAAAGGCCTTGCCTTTACCGGGGCACTATCGCGCATCATGTGCGCAGTTCGTTCGAGGAAAATGCCCATGCGCGTCCTGCTTTCCATTCTGCGTCCGGCCATGCTCGCCCTGGGGCTGGCAGTCAGTGCCCACACCCTGGCCGGCGACGAAGCGCAGTTGCTGCAGTCGATCAACGACTACCGCAGCCAAAGCCAGCGCTGTGGCGGCCAGGTTTCGCTGGAACTGCCGCCGCTGGCGGCCGACCCGCGCCTGGTGCTGCCACCGGACAGCCCTGGCGACCTGCAACAGGCGCTCACGCGGGCGGCCTACCCGATGGTCAATGTGCAGGCGATCAGCCTGTCGGGACCACGGGATGCCGATACCGCGATGAAGGCCGTGCGTGAGAGTTTCTGCCGGGTGGTGCTGGACCCGCAGTTCGTCGACATCGGCGTCAGCCGCCAGGGCAACGACTGGCGTATCGTCCTGGCCCGGCCGTTGTTGACCGCCCGCCTGGGCGATGCCCAGGCCGAGGGCCAGAAACTGCTGGAGATGATCAACAATGCGCGCAGCCAGCCACGCCAGTGTGGCAGCCAGTCATTCGCCGCCAGCCCCCCCCTGGCCTGGAACGCCCTGCTGGCGAGCGCCGCCGAGGGACACAGCCGCAACATGGCCAACAGCAATTTCTTCGATCATCAGGACCGCGAGGGCCATACCCCGGGCGACCGGGCCGAACTGGCGGGCTACATCGCTCAGCGGATCGGCGAAAATATCGCCGCCGGCCAGGACAGCGCGCGCAAGGTGGTCGACGGCTGGCTGGTCAGCCCCGGCCATTGCGCCAACCTGATGAATCCGCAGTTCCACGAAATGGGCGGAGCCTATGCGGTCGACCCGAAGAGCGATTCCGGTATCTACTGGACGGCGCTGTTCGGCACCCAGCAGTAACGCCTCTCAGCCGAGACGCTCCAGCACCAGCGCACTGGCCTGGCGCGTCATCTGGTCAAGATGGCGGTCGCGCTTTTTCTCCGCTTCCGCCATCGCCTTGCGACCGTGCTGCTGCAACAGGTAGGCGTGGATTTGCCGAACCTCCGTCGAGCTGTAGATGGGCGCGACATCAATCACGGCGATCAGCCCATCAGTGCCATGATCGCGGGTGTTCATCAGCACCTGCGGACCACGGGCGGCCAGTACCTGGAAGCCCATCGCCTCGAAATACGACACCTTGCCCGGGGCGCAGGCCAGTTCGGCATGGGGGAAGTGATCCAGCATCCGCCCCAGCATTGCCCGGGCGATCCCCTTTCGGCGACGGTCGGCCCTGACGGCCATATAGGCCAAGGCGCAGGCCTGAGGGTCGTCCGTGGCGGGCAGATACAGCACGAAGCCCAGCACTTGCGACGGATCCTCGTCATCCAGAGCCACGATCAGTTCCACCGCAATGCCCTTGCTGCCCTCCATGGCCTCCAGATAAAGATGCACCTCGTAGCCCACCCCATACTGATAGAGGTTGTACAGCGGATTGCTCGCTGGCAGCGCGACCTGGCTGATGTCGGTGAAATAGTCGACCACCATCTGCAGGATCTGGCTCCTGATCGACTCCGGGGGTGGGGTTTGCAGGCGGGTAAGCGTGAACATCGACAATCGGGCTCCGGGCATGAACGCGTTCCGGGAATGACCCGGGCCGCATAGTCTACCCCCTTTGTGGCGAGCGGGCTTGCCCGCGC
>NZ_AQOH01000366.1 GCF_000364705.1 Pseudomonas fuscovaginae SE-1
GGGCTGCAGAGCAGCCGCTGATGCTTCAGGCGCGTCGTGCCGGACAGAATGAAGTTGCAGGACTTGGACTTGCTGCGCAACCCAGCGCGGGCAAGCCCGCTCGCCACATGGGCTGCGGCAGGGCCTGGGGCCACAGGTTCGGCCCCTGCGGGCGGGCCCAGGTCGGCGTGTGCCCGTCCACCTCGACGGCCTGGCGCTCGGCGCCGACGTCGAACTGTTCGCGCGGGTCAGGCCGGAAGGCTCTGGCACGCGACTTACGGGGATAGCCCGAAAAACCCTCTTATATCCAAAAGAAATTAAATCATTCTTTTATATTCTTTTGTAATTCAACCGTTGGACTGCAAGACTCGGCGCCGAATCATCCATCAAGTGTTGAGATCCCCATGAAAAAATTGACTGCCCTCACTGCCCTCAGCCTCGCGATCGTCTCGGGTCTGGCCCACGCCGACCGCCTGGAAGACATCAGGAAATCCGGCGTCCTGCGCGTGGCCGCGTTCGACAGCAACCCGCCGTTCGGCTTCATCGACGCCAAGACCAAACAGATCGAAGGCCTGGACGTGGACTACGCCAAGGCCATCGCCGACAAGCTCGGCGTCAAGCTGCAACTGCAGCCGACCAACCCGGCCAACCGCGTGCCACTGCTGGTGGCGAACAAGGTCGACCTGGTGCTGGCCAACTTCACCATCACCCCGGAGCGCGCCGAGCAGGTCAATTTCAGCATTCCCTACTTCAGTTCCGGCCAGCAGTTCATCGTCAAGAAAGGCACCCTCAAGTCCCAGGACGACCTGAACAAGTGGCGCGTCGGCGTCGACAAGGGCACCGTCAACGAAGGCGTGCTGCGCGAGAAATTCCCGGGTGCCAAGGTCGTCGCCTATGACGACACGCCCTTCGCCTTCACCGCCCTGCGCAACGGCAACGTGCAGGCCATCACCCAGGACGGCCCGAAGCTGATCGGCCTGCTGGCGAACGTCCCGGACAAGGACAAGTACGAAGTGCCGCCCTTCACCATCTCCAACGACCTGATCGGCGTCGGCATTCCCAAGGGCGAAGCCGCGCTGACCGACGTGGTCAACCAGACCCTGGTGGAGCTGGAGGCCAAGGGCCAGGCGCAGAAGATCTATGACACCTGGTTCGGCCCCGACACCAAGACGCCGCTGGCCCGCCTGTACAAGATCGGCGACAAGAGCTGATCGCTCGCCACGCGTTGCTCTGCACAGCCTGCCCGGTCCGCCGTGCGGGCTCTTTGTCTTCTGGATGGACTCCGTGATCGATGTTTGGTGAATTGCTCGGCCCGCAGTATCTGAAATGGCTGTTCGATGGATTTGTCCTGACCCTGGCACTGTCCGCCGTGGTCTGCCTGGTGGCGACCGGTCTGGGCTTGCTGGTGTGCCTGGCGCGACTTGCCGGCGCACCCTGGCTGGCCTGGCCGGCACGCAGCTACCTGGCGCTGCTGCGCAACACCCCGCTGCTGGTGCAATTGTTCTTCTGGTACTTCGGCGTCAGTGCGCTGTTGCCCGAAGAACTGGTGACCTGGCTCAACCTGCCCCATGAGGTGAGCGTCGCCGGGGTGGCCCTCGACTGGCCGTCCTTCGAATTCATCGCCGGTTTCTGGGGTCTGATGCTCTACACTTCGGCCTTCATCGCCGAGGAATTGCGCGCCGGCGTCGCCTCGGTGCGCCCGCAGCAGCGCGAAGCCGGCCTGGCCATGGGCCTGCGTCCGGCACAGGTGTGGCGCTACGTGGTATTGCCCCAGGCCTTGCACACGGCCCTCGGACCACTGCTGGGGCAATACATGAACGCCCTGAAGAACTCCTCGCTGACCATGGCCATCGGCCTGGCCGAGTTGTCCTATGCCTCGCGCCAGGTCGAGACCGAAACCTTCAAGACCTTCCAGGCGTTCGGCTTCGCCACCCTGCTCTACATCTTCAGCATTGCCTTGATCGAAGCGGCGGGCCAGTGGATCCGCCAGACCAGGCGTTATCGCCGGGGAGCGGCCTGAGTCATGGACTTTTCCGTCATCACCGACAACCTCGGCTACTTCCTGCTCGGCGCCTATCCCGACGGTCCGCTCGGCGGCGCTGCGCTGACACTCGTCTTGAGCGTCCTTTGCGGCGTCAGCGCCGCGATTCTCGGCCTGGTACTGGGCATCGCGTTGAGCACTCTCAAGGGTTGGCCCAAAGGGATACTGATTGCGGTACTGGGCTTCCTACGGGCAATCCCCGTGCTGATGCTGATCTTCTGGAGCTACTTCCTGCTGCCGATCCTGTTCCACTTCGACATTCCGGCGCTGTTCACCGTGGTCTGCGCCCTGTCACTGATCGGCGGTGCCTACCTGGCGTACTCGGTCCACGCCGGCATCCAGAGCCTGCCGGCCGGCCAATGGGCCGCGGCGCGGGCGCTGGGCATGCGTCCGGTGCAGGTCATGCGCCTGATCATCCTGCCCCAGGCCCTGCCAATCATGCTGCCGTCGTTTCTCAACCAGTGGATCTCACTGATCAAGGACACCTCGCTGGCGTACGTGATTGGCGTGGGAGAGTTGTCTTTCGTCGCGACACAGGTGAGCAACCGGGTGATGGTGCACCCGACGGAGATCTTCCTGTTCGTGGCGCTGGTGTACTTCGTGTTCTGTACCGGGCTCGATCTGCTCGCCGGCGTGCTGGCCCGCAAGCAGCCCGCCGTGACAGCCGCCCGATAACCCTGGTCTTGACTGCAAAGCGCCGAGGTTTGAAACACTGCTGCTGGACGATCCTCGCGACTTGCAGGATGTCGCGAGTTTTCTGATCGAGAGGAAACAATACGGATCAGGAGCGAGCCCGCCGCAACCCGTGTTCAACGGGCGGTTCCCTGGCCCCTTCCCTGCTGCGCAGCCGGCAATTCTCGGGTCGGTTCCTTCGGCCCGATGAAGAACCAGAGTACCAGCCCCAGCAACGGCACCCAGATCAGCACGACGATCCACAACCCCTTGGTTCCCGCACTCCTTCCGCTCTTGAGCACACTTCTGATGGCCCATGACTCGACCAACAGCACCATCACCGCCAGGGCGATCCAGACATATTCGATTTGCATGGTTTTCCTCCCGTGTGTCCTGCGTTAGGCGCAAGGCACCGGCGAGGGTTCATTCGGATTTGATCAGTGATTCGAATACCCGCCCCGTTTCAACCCTGGAAACGGCCCGGGCCATCGGAATTTACAGCGCGCTCCCAGAGAGATATCCTTCTGCCACCTATGAGAATCAGACTCATTTTCAGAAAGGCATCCCGTTGGACCATCGACCGCCCCCTCCAGCGCCCGCTGTCAAGGACCGCCAGGCAGGCCCCTACTCCAGACCCCGTATCTTTCTGCACTGGCTGTCAGCCGTCGTTATCCTGTGGGCGACCTTCAGTGGCTTCGGCGTGACCCTGCTGGATCAACAGACCCCCTTCCGGCAATGGGTCGAGTCGTTCAATCCCCAACTGACCAGCCTGTTCATCCCGTTTTTCGCCTGGCGCCTATGGCTGGCGATCAAGGCCTACCCAGGCCCCACGCACACTGGCGTGCAGGCCCGCCTGGCGAAACTTGCGCATGGGGCGATCTATGCCACGGTGACGGGTGTGCTGATCACAGGGGTGCTGATGATGAACCACCCGGTGAAGATGCTCGATCTGTTCCAACTGCCACAACTGGTCCACTCCAGCACCGCGCTGGCGCAGTTGCATGAGGAACATCACGTGATGTGCGCCCTGCTCGGTGGCCTGGTTGCGCTGCATCTGCTGGCGGTGGTGCAGCATCAGGCAATGGGACGGTCGGTGCTGGGCAGAATGCTCAATCGCTGACCGCATCCAGGATGTCCTTTAGGCGATATCCACGGGCTTATTCGCGTTAGTCGGAAGACCTCGGACCGGTTAAAGTCTGCATACTGTTTCTATTCCCGGATAACGCTCTCCATGACCCGTCCCCGTTTCCTGCCCGACAACTTCACGCTGACCCTGATCAGCGTGGTGATCCTCGCCAGTCTCCTGCCCGCCAGCGGCCAGGTGGCGCTAGGCTTCGGTTGGCTGACCAACATCGCCATCGCCCTGCTGTTCTTCCTGCACGGGGCCAAGCTCTCCCGTGAGTCGATCATTGCCGGTGCCGGCCACTGGCGCCTGCACCTGTTGGTGTTCGGCCTGACCTTCGTGCTGTTTCCGCTGCTGGGCCTGGCACTCAAGCCAGTGCTCTCGCCGCTGATCGGCGATCAGCTGTACATGGGCATGCTCTACCTGTGCGCCCTGCCCGCCACCGTGCAATCGGCCATCGCCTTCACCTCCCTGGCTCGCGGCAACGTACCGGCCGCCATCTGCAGCGCGGCGGCCTCCAGCCTGTTCGGCATTTTCCTCACGCCGCTACTGGTAACCCTGCTGCTGAACGTGCATGGCGAAGGCGGCTCGACCGTCGATGCCATCGCCAAGATCAGCGTGCAACTGCTGCTGCCGTTCATTGCCGGCCAGATCGCCCGGCGCTGGATCGGTGCCTGGGTCGGCCGCAACAAGAGCTGGCTGAAGTTCGTCGATCAGGGCTCGATCCTGCTGGTGGTCTACAGCGCCTTCAGCGAGGCAGTGAACGAAGGCATCTGGCACCAGATCCCGCTCCGGGATCTGGCCGGGCTGGTGGTGGTCTGCTGCGTGGTGCTGGGCCTGGTACTGGCCGCCTCGACCCTGCTGGGCAAGGCGTTCGGCTTCGACCAGGAAGACCGCATCACCATCCTGTTCTGCGGCTCGAAGAAAAGCCTGGCGACCGGCGTGCCGATGGCCCAGGTGCTGTTCGCCGGTAGCACCATCGGTGTACTGATCCTGCCGCTGATGCTGTTCCACCAGATCCAGCTGATGGTCTGCGCCGTGCTGGCCCAGCGCTACGCCAAACGGCCGGAGTCGGTGGGTGAACTGATGGGCCAGGTCGATCCCTGAACCCCGGGCTGGACCTCTGTGCTGCCTGAGTCGCCACCGGGCCAGGCAGCCCGCTCAGGGCTTCAACTCCCCTCGGTAGCGAACATCGGCAGTCGCCGTAGCATCCAGTCCAGCAGTTCCTGGGCCGCCGCAGCCAGTGGCCGGCCAGACTTGACCAGTAACTTCGCCTCGATATTGCGAAACAGCGGGTGGTCGACCGGCACGACCGCCAGCTCCCCCGCATCGATCTCGCGGTAGGCGGCGAACTCGCCGATCAACGAAGCGAAATTGCCGCTGGCCACCAGTCGCTTGAGCGCCGCCATCGAGTTGCTGAGCAAGGCCGGACGGACTTCGATGCGTTCGGTGAACTCCAGCGACCTGATGGCATGGCCAATACCGTAGGTGCCAGGCGTCAGCACCAGTGGACAGGCAAGCATTTCCTGCAAGGTGACCGGAGCACCGCGCACGACCAGTGGATGACTCACGGGCAGCAGCAAAACCAGGGGTTGCGCCGAAGCGGCCCGGCATTCGATATGCGGATGTGCCGGCGGGTTGTAGGCCAGGCCGATGTGCGCACGGTTTTCCGCGACTTCCTTGAGAACATCGTCGACGGGCAACGTATCCAGACTGACATCGAGCTGTGGGAACTGCGTGCAGAAAGGTGCCAGTACATTGTCCACCAGGGTATCGACGTAACCCTCACTGATCACCACCCGCACCTGGCCCTGCTGCAGCCCCCGGATCGCCTGCAACTGGTCCTCGAGTTTCTCCTGGTGCGAGCGATAGCCGCGCCAGAACTCCAGCAGGTGCGCGGCCGCTTCGGTCGGTCGCACGCCCCGCGCCTGGCGTTCGAACAACCGGGCGCCAAGCTCTTGCTCCAGCAACCTGATCTGGCGGGTGATGACCGAAGGTGAGGTATTGATATGGTCCGCCGCCCCCCGAATCGAGCCATGAACCAGCACCTCATGGAAGTACCGCAGCCGCTGCTGATTGATCTCACGCATCCGGAAAAGCTCCTGCCAAACGACTGTTGCCTAGAGAGCAACGATACATGAACTTGGTTGCTCTTGCTGATCCAGGATGGGCAGCGCACCATGTGCTCCACATAACCAGCCGCCATGAGGAAACCCAATGCTCCTGCACCTGTCGACCTGGGCCGAGATCGGCCAGTTTCTCGAACGCAGCCGTACCATCGTCGTGCCCATCGGTTCCAACGAACAGCATGGTCCCACCGGTCTGCTGGGCACCGACTGGATGTGTCCGCAAATCATTGCCCATGAGGCCGAGAAAAACGCCGATATCCTGATCGCCCCGACCTTCAACATCGGCATGGCCCAGCACCACCTGGCCTTTGCGGGCACCATCTCGCTGCGGCCGTCGACCTTTATCGCCGCCATCGGTGACTGGGTACGCTCCCTGGCCGGCCATGGCTTCGAGAAGATCCTGTTTCTCAATGGCCACGGCGGCAACATCGCTTCGATCGAAGCGGCGTTCTCGCAGCTGTATGCCGAAGCCAGCTTCGCCAGGCGCCCTGCCGGCTTCGCCTTGAAGCTGTGCAACTGGTGGGACCTTGAGGGTGTGGGCGAACTGGCCCGCGAGCAGTTCCCGGTTGGACATGGCAGCCACGCCACGCCTTCCGAGATTGCCGTGACCCAATGGGCCTACCCGGACTCCATCAAGTCGGCCGATTACTCGCCACAGATCGCCAACACCGGACCGATCCGCGAGGCCCTGGACTTCCGTGCACGCTTCCCGGATGGCCGCATGGGTTCCGATCCGGCCCTGGCCAGCGTGGAAAAAGGCGGTGAGCTGGTGCGCCTGGCGGCCAGCAGCCTGCTGCGGGAAGTCGAAGCCTTCAGTCGCGAGGCACTTGTCCAGTAGTGTCCGGTCTCGGCGGCAGGCTCTAGGCTTTGTCTGAAAAGTCTTGAGACGAAGGTCAGGCAAGGCGAAAACCGCCGAGGAACGGCCGGGGTCGCGCCCGACTTTACTGGAGTAAATGAGCATTCCGAGGCGGTTTTCAACGCAGCATCACCGAGTATCAAGATTTTTCAGACAGAGCCTAAGACATCGGCACGGCGATCAGCAGGATCGCCGTGCCATGAGTCGCCGTGGAGGCCAGCACCCCATGGCGCATCCGCACCAGCGCACAGGCCAGCCCCTCCAGCAGGGTAAACAGCAGCACCGGCCAGCCCAGTTGGGTAACCGTCAGCGCCAGAAATGAATGACAGGCGCAAAACGCCACGGCACTGATCAACGCTGCCCGCAACAACGACATCCGCTGTTCCAGATAACCTTGCAGGAACCCGCGAAACAGCACCTCCTCCAGAGCATTGGCGCCATAGGCCAGCACCAGCATGCCGGGCAGCCAGCCCCAATAGCCGACCAGCGCGGCCGGTTCGATTCCCTGATACAGCCGCAGGGGCAGACCGATCAGGCAACCGGCAACGAACCCCACCAGCAACCCGGCCAGCCGATTGCCCCTGAACATTACCAGCCACTGCCACAACTCCGGCGCCAGCCAGGCCAGCAGCACGACCAGTCCCAGGGACAAGCCGCCGAGCATGGCCAGCACGAACGGATTGGCGATGAACGCAATCTGCAAGTCACCACTGAGCGACCACAGCCCCAACGGCGTCATCGCGTCACGCAGTAGAACAAAGGTCAGCAACAGGATCGCGATGCGCAGGGCCGGCTGGGTCCTGGGCACCAGGCCGAACCAGAGGGCGCACAGGAGCAGGCCCGGAATCAGGTAAAGCCCGTAGTGGATAAGAACAACAAGTCCGTCATGGATCATTCGGCCATCCCTGATCTCGGCGCGCGGTGAGAAGCGTCCGTTTTAGCAAGTTCCCCGCTACGCCGACAAGACCTCCCCCAACACGCTCCCCCCTTTGTGGAAGACGGCCTGGCGGGTGTCTTGTGGGCGCAGGATTTACCGAGGCGTCGCACCGCCGCGAAGAGGCGCTCAAGTCTTTCCCAAAACCCTAGAGCCTCCCACAGGGGATCGCACCGCAATCCAGGCGTTCGTGGCGTCAGCAGGATCGAGGAAAATGGAAATCCAGGCCGTGTTGACCATGGATGAAAACTTGAGAAAAGAGAAAATGGCAGGGGCGGCTGGATTCGAACCAACGCATGGCAGG
>NZ_AQOH01000367.1 GCF_000364705.1 Pseudomonas fuscovaginae SE-1
GATTTACCGCTGAACATTGCCGCTTTCCCAATCAACCCTGGCGGGCCACTGCGACAACGCGAGCAAATGTATCAACCTTTATTCGCCTTGGGAAGCCCCTCGACTAAAAAAATTCTTTTAATACAGCTACTTATTTAGCCGTGGCCAGCACACCGCCATCCTCTGGTGGCACGCCGCGGCACAACCTGTCCCGCTCCCACGCGGTTGCGATCAAGGCGATCCCGACCTATGGTCCAAGCAACGCCCTTCCACAATCCGTTTTCTGAACCGCTGCCCATCCAGTGCGAACCCGCCCGTAACGAGGTGACGACATGCAGAACAATTCCCGCCCCGCCGTGCTCGAACTGATCGGCAATACGCCACTGGTCCGGGTCAGCCGCTTCGATACCGGCCCCTGCACGCTGTTTCTCAAACTCGAATCCCAGAACCCCGGCGGTTCGATCAAGGACCGGGTCGGTCTGGCGATGATCGACGCCGCCGAACGCGACGGCCGACTGCGCCCGGGCTCGACCATCATCGAGGCCACCGCCGGCAACACCGGCCTGGGCCTGGCGCTGGTCGGCCGGGCCAAGGGCTATCGGGTGGTGCTGGTGGTGCCGGACAAGATGTCCACCGAGAAGGTCCTGCACCTCAAGGCCATGGGCGCCGAGGTGCACATCACCCGCTCCGACGTCGGCAAGGGTCACCCCGAGTATTACCAGGACGTCGCCGCGCGGCTGGCCCGGGAGATTCCAGACTCCTTCTTCACCGACCAGTTCAACAACCCGGCCAACCCACTGGCCCACGAAACCAGTACGGCACCGGAAATCTGGGCGCAGACCCAGCACGACGTCGATGCCATCGTCGTCGGCGTCGGTTCGGCCGGCACCCTGACCGGGCTGACCCGGTTCTTCCAGCGCGTGCAGCCGAACCTGGCCATGGTGCTGGCCGACCCGCTCGGCTCGGTGGTCGCCGAGTACAGCCGCAGCGGCAGCGTTGGCACGGCCGGTTCCTGGGCGGTGGAAGGGATCGGTGAAGACTTCATCCCGTCGATCGCCGACCTGTCCAGCGTACGCCAGGCCTATTCGATCACCGATGAGGAAAGCTTCGATCACGCCCGCCAGCTCCTGCGCGCCGAAGGCATCCTCGGCGGCTCCTCGACCGGCACCCTGCTGGCCGCGGCACTGCGCTACTGTCGCGAGCAGACCCGCCCCAAGCGCGTCGTCACCTTCGTCTGCGACACCGGCACCCGCTACCTGTCCAAGGTCTACAACGACCAGTGGATGAACGACCAGGGCCTGCTGCAGGTCAAGCGCTATGGCGACCTGCGCGACCTGATCGCCCGCCGCTTCGAGGACGGCCGGGTGATCAGCGTCGGCCCGGACGATACCCTGCTTACCGCGTTTCAACGCATGCGCCTGGCGGACGTCTCGCAACTGCCGGTACTGGTCGATGGGCAACGCCTGGTCGGGGTGATCGACGAGTCCGACATCCTGCTCGGCATGCATGACGACGCCGCGCATTTCCGCCTGAGCGTCGCCAGCGTCATGACCGACCAACTGCAAACCCTCTCGCCCGGCGCCAGCCTCGCCGAACTGCAGGCGGAACTGGATCGCGGGCTGGTGGCGATCATCGCCGACGCCTCGGGCTTCCATGGCCTGATCACCCGCTTCGACCTGCTCAATCACCTTCGGAGATCCCTCGCATGAGCCAGCACGACAAGTCCGCGGCCGCCCACGCCTTCGCCACCCGGGTGATCCATGCCGGCCAGGCGCCAGACCCGGCCACCGGGGCGCTGATGCCACCCATCTATGCCAACTCCACCTACCTGCAGGACAGCCCCGGGGTGCACAAGGGCTTCGACTATGGTCGCTCGCACAACCCGACGCGCTTCGCCCTGGAACGCTGCGTGGCGGACCTGGAGGGCGGCACCCGGGCCTTCGCCTTCGCGTCCGGGCTGGCGGCGATCTCGACCGTGCTCGAACTGCTCGATGCCGGCGCCCACGTGGTGTCCGGCAACGACCTCTACGGCGGCACCTTTCGCCTGTTCGACAAGGTGCGCCAGCGCAGCGCCGGGCATCGTTTCAGCTTCGTCGACCTGACACGCCCCAGCGCGCTGGAGGCGGCCTTGCAGGAAGACACACGGATGGTCTGGATCGAGACGCCGAGCAATCCACTGCTGAGCCTCACCGACCTGGAAGCGGTCGCCCGCCTCTGCCGTGACCGGGGCATCCTCTGTGTCGCCGACAATACCTTTGCCAGCCCGTGGGTCCAGCGGCCGCTGGAGCTGGGTTTCGATATCGTGGTGCATTCGACCACCAAGTACCTGAACGGCCACTCCGACGTGATCGGTGGCATCGCGGTGGTCGGGCAGAATGCCGAACTGGCCGAGCGCCTGGGCTTCCTGCAGAACGCGGTGGGCGCCATTTCCGGGCCATTCGATGCCTTCCTCACCCTGCGCGGCGTGAAGACCCTGGCCCTGCGCATGGAGCGCCATTGCAGCAACGCACTGGAGTTGGCGACCTGGCTGGAGCGCCAGCCACAGGTGACACGGGTCCATTACCCCGGCTTGCCTTCGCACCCGCAACATGAGCTGGCACGCCGGCAGATGCGCGGCTTTGGCGGGATGATCTCGGTCGACTTGAACACCGACCTGGCCGGCTCGCGGCGCTTTCTGGAAAGCGTGCAGATTTTCGCCCTGGCCGAAAGCCTGGGGGGCGTGGAAAGCCTGATCGAGCACCCGGCTATCATGACCCACGCCACCATTCCCGCGGCGACCCGTGCTCAGCTGGGTATCGGCGATGCCCTGGTGCGCCTGTCGGTGGGCGTGGAGGATGTCGAGGACCTGCGAGCCGACCTGGCGCAGGCTCTGGCGCGGATCTGAAACACGACCTCCCGACCACCACCCAAGGAGCACCGTCCCCCTCAACGGCTGGCAATCCGACGAACAGCACGGTTGCACAATGCCAGCCGTCGGACACCCCATGCACCATTTTGGGTTCTCTACTAGCCTTGGCAACTCATGGAATCCCCCGTTTGCCCGGCAAACCATTGTTCAAGGAGAAATCAATGACGACGCCCGTACTGATCGCCGAACGCACCTACCGCAACTGGTCCACTCCGATCCTGCTGGAACTGAACCTGCGCGCCCATCAACTGGACGCCCCTTCGCGCCAGGCCTTGCGCAATGTGCTGATCGAGCGCCGAATGGCCGACCTCGGCAGCCCAGCCAAGGTCGAGCATCGCAGGACCGCCTGACCCGGACTCAACGTGGGAGATTCCATGGTTCTGCGCAAGCTTTGAGGGCTTCCTCCCGGCGATCCGACGCTTCGGTGAAGCCTGCGCCCACAAGGCACCCGCCCGGCGCCCCCCCCTGTGGGAGCCGGCCGGGCGGCGCTCCGCTTGCTGGCGATCCGCCGCAGGCGGCCATGCCCCTCCGTTCTCGACACCGGCAAAATCGCTATCGCCAGCAAGCCAGCTTCCACAAAGGCGTCGTCAGATCACGAAACGGGCCACCATCGCCCTCAGGTCCACCGCCAGGCGCGACAGTTCGTGGCTGGCAGCGCTGGTCTGGTTGGCCCCGGCAGTCGACTGGGAAGCCAGGTCACGGATGTTCACCAGGTTGCGGTCGACCTCACGGGACACTTGCGCCTGCTCTTCCGAGGCACTGGCGATCACCAGGTTGCGCTCGTTGATCAGGTTGATCGACTGGGTGATCTGCTCCAGCGCGACCCCCGCCGCACGCGCCCGCTCCAGGGTGTCCTGGGTACGCTGGTTGCTTTGCTGCATCGACTGCACGGCTTCACTCGTGCCGTTCTGGATACCCGCCACCATCTGCTCGATCTCGCGGGTCGACTGCTGAGTGCGATGGGCCAGGGCCCGGACTTCATCGGCCACTACCGCGAACCCACGACCGGCCTCGCCGGCCCGGGCCGCCTCGATGGCAGCGTTGAGCGCCAGCAGATTGGTCTGCTCGGCGATCGCCCGGATCACGTCCAGCACCTGGCCGATGTCCCGACCCTGGGCGGCCAGGCCCTCGATCAATGCCGAGGTGCTCTGCACGTCATGGCTCATGGCCTGGATCGCCTCCACGGTCTCCACCACCCGGTCACGCCCGTCGCGGGCGGCGTGGTTGGACTGCTGGGACGCTTCGGACGTCGAGACCGCATTACGCGCCACCTCCTCCACGGCACTGGTCATCTCGTTGACCGCCGTGGCCGCCTGCTCGATCTCGTTGTTCTGCTGTTGCAGACCGCGCGAAGCCTCTTCCGTCACCGCGCTGAGTTCTTCCGCCGCCGAGGCCAACTGGGTGGCCGAGCCGGAAATCTGCTCGATGGTCTTGCGCAGGTTGTCCTGCATGCCGGACAGGGCTGTCAGCAGACGTGCCGGCTCATCCGTGCCGTCGACCCGGATCGGCGTGGTCAGGTCGCCGCGAGCAATGATCTCGGCGGTTTCGACGGCCGTCTTCAGTGGGCTGACAATACTGCGGGTCAACAACCAGGCCAGCAGTACGGTCATCAGTGCGGCAATCACTGACACACTGATGATACCGACGCTGGCATTGGCATACTGGCGACCGGCCTCTTGCGAAGCGGCGTTGGCCCCGGCCTTGTTGATCTCCACCAGTTGATTGAGCTGCACGCCCATCAGGTCGGTACCAGCCTTGATCTGGGTATTGATCAGGCTGCGCAGTTCCTCGAGCTTGTTCTGCCGGGACAGTTCCAGCATGCGGTTCTGGTCCTGCAGATAGGTGTCGAGGGTGGCGGCAAACTCCCGGTACTTGGCCAACTCCTCGCCCTGGGCCGGCAGGTCGGCGTAGCTTTTCTGATCCTTGCGCAGCTTGTCGACCAGGAACGCGATGCGCGCCTCGGCTTCCTGCAGGGCCGCCGGTTCGCGATTGCTCAGGACCCGGAAAGACAGGATACGCATGCGCAGCACGCCCTCGATCACATTGCCCAGGTAGCCCACGCTGGGCAACTGGTTGGTCTGCATATCGATCGAGGCCTGGCGGATCATCGTCATGCGGGTGTGCGCAAATACTCCCAACACGATCACCAGCAATCCGATAAAGGCAAAACCGAGAAAGGCCCGAGGGGCGATATTCATCTTGCGTAGGGACATGGAAGCTCTCTCTCAACAATGAGGCGATCAGCATCCATGTCTTCCCTCTATCGGGCGCTGCCACCAGATAGTTTCAATACCATGCGGCAACACGACATGGACTCAATAGTGATATCGGCAGGACTTTATATTTCATGCAGGGCGAAAAGCAAAAATATTCCAAGTAATTACAAACAGTTGAGAATGTTTAACCATAACGGCAAAAAGCTGGCCATTTAATATTAGCAATAACGATTCAGCCACCGCGACATTGTAACAAGTTGAAACAACTTGGATCCAATAGTTGAGCGAAACATGAAAAAGACGGAAAGCGAACGCACTTCGCCTCCCGCCTCCCAGCAAGTACCCGGAGGTTGGCGGGGTCATTCACCTGTCTTGATCCTGCTCCACAGCCGCGTCCGGACCCGGTCGATGTTCAACGGCATGGCCTCCAGGGCGAACAGCTTGTCCATCATCTGTGGGCTCGGGTACACCTTGGTGTCGGCCTTCAGGGCCGGATCGACCAGGCCGTCGGCCGCCGCATTGCCGTTGGCATACTTGACATAGTTGCTGATACCGGCCATCACCTCGGGTCGCAACAGGTAGTTCATGAAGGCATAACCGGCCTGCTCGTCCGGCGCATCGGCCGGCATGGCGACCATGTCGAACCAGATGGCCGCGCCCTCCCTGGGAATCGAATAACCGATATTGACCCCGTTGCGGGCCTCCTGGGCACGACTGGCGGCCTGCAGGATATCGCCGGAAAAACCGACGGCCACGCAAATGTCGCCATTGGCCAGGTCAGTGGTGTACTTGGACGAATGGAAGTACGCGACGAAGGGCCGTACTTTCATCAATAGCGCCTCGGCCTTCTTATAGTCAGCCGGGTTCCTGCTGTGGTGTGGCAGGCCCAGGTAATTGAGGGTTGCCGGCAACAACTCGGGACCATTGTCGAGAATCGCCACACCACACTTGTGCAACTTCTGCATGTTCTCCGGTTTGAATATCAGGTCCCAGGAATCCACCGGTGCATTATCGCCCAACACCGCCTTGACCTTGTCGATGTTGTAGCCGATCCCGGTGCTGCCCCAGAGATAGGGAAAACCATGTTCGTTGTTCGGATCGTTGACCTGCAGCGCCTTGAGCAATACCGGATTGAGGTTCTTCCAGTTCGGCAGTTGGCGCTTGTCGAGTTTTTTCAGCGCACCGCCCTGAATCTGCCGGGCCATGAAGTGGTTGGAAGGAAACACCACGTCATAACCCGATTTGCCAGTCATCAACTTGCCATCCAGGGTCTCGTTGCTGTCATAGACGTCGTAACTGAAACCTATCCCGGTTTCAGCCTGGAAGTTTTTCGTGGTGTCCGGGGCGATGTAGTCCGACCAGTTGTAGATCTTGACGGTTTCGGCCGCCTGGGCGAAGGATGCCACCAGCATCAGGGGAGCAAGAGACATGCGGATCATGAGTCGATTCCTGGGTATGGTTGTTATTGGCAGGCTCAAGCGATCAGAGGATCAGAAAATCAGGACGTAGGTCTTGCGCACGGTCTCCTGGATATCCCAGATGCCGGTGCTGTTGGCCGGCAGCATCAGGGCGTCGCCGGCTTCTATGTACAGCGCTTCGCCCTCGTCAGGGGTGAAAGTGCAGCGGCCCTGGATGAAATGACAGAACTCCTGGGCGGTGATCTGCCGCCGCCAGCGCCCCGGGGTGCACTCCCAGATGCCGGTCTCGACGTCATCGCTGCGCTCGACACTGGTGACCGAGGCCACCGCGACCGGCTCGCCCAGGGGAACCGCGACCGGGGTCGAGGTTTCCAGGGCGACCGTGGCGGTATTCTTGAATTGCGTGATGCTCATAGGGTTGAACTCCAGCGGATGGATGGTCCGGCGCAGCAGCGCCGGTCACTTCATGAAACCCTCCATGAAACCGGCCAGGCGACTGGCCAGCTTGCGGCGCCAGGGCGCGGCATGGGGGTTGGCCAGCACCTGGTCTTCATGGACGAAACTGCGCACGATCGCGTTGTAGCCCAGCCAGCGACAGGGCTCGGGCTCCCAGGCCCTGAGCGCGGCCAGGCCCCCCTCGTGGATCACCCAGGGTTGCCGGACACGCGCGGTGTCCTGTTGCAGAATCAGGTCGGCCAGGGTCCGCCCGCCCAGGTGACTGGCACCCACGCCTTCCCCGCCGTAGCCACCGACCAGCGCGATGCCATTGGCGCGGTCGCAGAGCATGTGCGGCCGAAAACGTCGCGACATGCCCAGGTTGCCGCCCCAGGAGTGGGTGATGCGGACCTTCTTCAAAGACGGAAACAGCTCGCCGAACAGGTAGCGACGCAATTCGATTTCCTGCTCGGTCAGGTTGAAGTCGTGCCGCAGCCGGCCGGCGAAGCGATAACCACCGCGGGCGCCGAAGACCAGGCGATTGTCGGCCGAACGCTGGCCGTAGGTGACCTGGCGGCTGCCCTCGCTGAAGGCCTGGCCGCGATCGAGGCCGATCGCGTCCCAGGTGGCCGCCGGCAGCGGTTCGGTGGCCACCAGCAGGCTCTGCACCGGCAACTGGTAGCGACCCAGCGGCGGCAGGGTCACCGAATAGCCCTCGACGGCCGGCACCACCCAGTGGCTGCAGACCTGGGCCTTGCCGGTGCGCAGGCCGCCGGGGCGCCAGTCGGTCACCGGCGAGTTTTCGTAGATCGGTACGCCCAGGCGTTCGACGGCCCGGGCCAGGCCACGGGCCAGCCGGGCCGGCTGGATCGTCGCCATGTGCGGCGAGAAGATCGCGCCGTACGGTCGCGCGATACGAATCTGCCGGGCCAGTTCACCGGGGCTCAGCCAGGTGTAGTCGGCCTCGCCCAGGCCCTGGCGATGGAGCCCCTCCAGGTAGGCCCGCAGGCTGTGCTCCTGCTCGGGATAACGCGCGGCACAGTAGAGCACCCCGCCCTTGCGATAATCGCAGTCGATGGATTCATGATCGATGACCGCTTTCACTTCATCGGGAATGCCGTGCAGCAGCTCGAAGGCGTCCCGCCGTTGCTGCGGCGACAATCCGGCCAGCAGGCGGTCCTCACCCAGCAGGTTGCCCATCAGCCAACCGCCGTTGCGCCCGGAGGCGCCGAAGCCGGCAGTCTGCGCCTCGATGATCGCCACCTTCAGGTCGGGTGCCTGGCGCTTGAGGTAATAGGCACTCCAGAGCCCCGTGTAACCGGCACCGATGATCGCCACATCGACGTCCAGGTCCTGTTCCAGGCTGGCCCGTGGCGTCAACGGCTCATCGAGCTGATCCATCCATAAACTGATATTTCGCCAGACCGGCATGCAGCGCTCCGCAATCTGTAACAGATGGCTGCGATGCTAGCCCTGCCGATCAAGGTGTGTCTTGCGCGCGTGCACGCAAGGAAATCTGCCTGGCGTAGGCCTTGGGCGACAGGCCAGTGTGTTGGCGAAAACAGCTGTAGAAGGCCGACAGCGAATTGAAACCGGCGGCGAACGCCAGGTCATCGACACGCACCGAGGGCCCCGCCTGCTCCAGCGCCGCGAGCAGATGGCGCAGGCGCGCCTGGTTCACATAGCGGTAGAAGCTCTGGCCGAGCACCTTGTTGAGCAGGTAGGAGATCTGGTTGCGGCTGTAGCCGCTTTCGCGGGCCACCCGCTGCAGGTCGAGGCCGGGGTCGAGATAGGGTTGCTGGCGCTCGAAGTATTGCTGCAGGTCATCCGCCATGAAGCTCAATTGTCGCGGCGACAGGCCCAGGCGGCTGGTCGCCGGGCGCAAGGGGCTCACCTGCGGGCTGGCGGCCTGCTCGCGTACCAGCGACGCGTATTCGTTGACCCGCCAGATCAGCCCGTCACGCACGGTGATCGCCTCGCTGGAACGAAATGACACAAGCCCCGCGCCACCGCGCAGGGTGAGCTTGTACTGGATGAACGCCGTGTTGCCGTCCAGGCGGATACGGTCGCTGTGCTCCAGCGCTTCACCGCAATCGCGGGGCATGCTGGCCTGTACGTAGTCACGCAACTCGTCCAGGCCCATCACACGGTTCTGGAAGAAGTCGTGATACCGGACGTCGGGATGATAGAGGGCCATGACGCCGTCCAGATCGCGGTGTTTCCAGCGCAGATGATAGCGCAGGACGATATCGCCGGTGGTCTGGGTCTGCTGTGGACCGTCATCGTCGTCGAACATGCAGCGCTCGCAGGTGAAGGTTTTATGACATCGGTCAAGTTACAGGAAAACAATCGTCCCACAGGCTGAAAAAACTCTCCTGCGGGTAATGGACGGGTGCTATTTTTAGCATTCGGCTTTTTAGCACAAGGCCTGGTCGGACCCTGAGGTCCTGCCGTTCCTACCCGCGAGCACAAGGAAGCGCTCAATGACACAGGTGGGCAACATGAGCAAATTCTTCAGCAAGGTCACGTTTCCCAATGCCTGCCAACTGATGCGCTGGCATTTCCACCCGATGGGTTTCGAAGCCAGCATGGACGCACCGGGCAGCATGATTGCCCGGCTGTTCGACCGGGCCAGCGGCGAAACCCTGATCGCCATCGCCGGCATCCCCTGCGCGACGGTGATGAATGCGGCCGATGTGGAACGCATCATCGAGGCGATCGAGGCCGAGCTGGAGTTCTTCGTTCCGCCACAGACGCTGCAGGTACCGGCCTGAGCAATACTCCCGTATTGCCTGAACAGCCGCACTCGCCAGCAAGCCGGCTCCCACAGGCTCTCTGGCGAGCACCAGCTCAAGGTCCGACACGATCGCTGTGGGAGCCGGTTTGCTGGCGAGTGCAATTTCACTGACGCTCCCCTCACTTGGCCCGCAGGTCAGCAAAGAACGCCTTGCTCGCAGTAATCCGATCGGACGCCTTCGGCGCATTGGCCGCCTGGGCATCCTGACCATCCAGGTACCAGTAGCAGTGCTTCACCGCCCGAGTGATGCCGACATAGGCCAGGCGCAGAATCTCCTCCTTCTGCGCGCTGTCGTACGGCTCGGCATCCCCCGCCTTGCCCAGCCCGGCCATCCGGTACACCTGGTTCTTGTAGGGAGAACGCGTCAGGTGCAGGCAGTCCCCCAGCAGGAACACCACATCCGCCTGCAAGCCCTTGGAGCTGTGATAGGTCAGTTGCCGGAGCCGCCGCTGCTCGAACGGCAAGCTAGAATCAGCATTAACTACAGCCTGAATATGCTTCTCAATCAATAACTTATCGCTACTTTTTCGAAAAAGCATCAACACACTATCGCCCTGGCGATAGTGCTCCGCCAGACGCCGGCCCAGCTCCGCCTCATCCCGGTCGAGGATACTCACCGGCACCAGTTCCCTGGGCTCGCCGGCCGCCTTGGCCTTTTTCCCGGCGATGGCGGGCACCGCGCGCACGATGTGCTCGGCGGCATCGATGATGTGCTGCTGGCTGCGGAAGTTGTCGCTGAGCATGACCCGCGTGGTCGACGGCGACGGGAACTCATTGCCGAACTCCATGAAATACCTGGGCGAACTGCCCCGCCAGCCATAGATCGACTGCCAGTCATCGCCGACACACAGCAGCGAGGAATGCTGGGCCCCACGACCGACATGCAACGCCGGACCGCGCCGGCGAATCTCCCGCAGGCTGGCACGCAGCCAGGAGACGATCTGCGGTGAAACATCCTGGAATTCGTCGATCATCAGGTGCGACAGCGGTCGCAGCAACTCGTCACTGAGCAGCGCCTGATTCTCCGGGTTGTTTTCGCCGAACAGCGAGAACATCCGGTTGTAGGTCATGATCGGGGGCGACTGTGCCAGCAGGTGCGCCTCCAGGGCCCTCCAGAAAAGGCTCAGGGCCTCGAAGAAGAACCGGTCCGGATCATCCTTGGCAAAGCTCATCTGGCCGACCGCCACGCCGACGTCAAGGCCGAGGTTTTCGATGAACCCGGCCGCCATGACGAAACAATCGAGCAGCGGTGCCGAAGCGAGTTCACCCTTGACCTTGTAGTCGAAGCCCGGACCCGCCGTGGCATCCCCCACCAGGGAGGACAGCACCCTCTTGGCCGACTCATAATTATCAAGCCATATCAAAGGCTTACGGCAGAAAGCTTGAAAAAGCGTGCGCTTCACCGCCCATTCCGCGCGTACCGTCAGGCGCGAACCGGGTCGGGTGATCTGCGGGCTCTCGCGCGAATCGAAGCCCAGCACCACCCAGGCATCCAACTGCGCGATGTAGCCATGACAATGGAATGGCGAGCCATTGATCTCCACCGTCTCACGATTCGGCTCGATACCCTCGATCGGCCAGGCGCCGGCGCGGAACCACAGGTCCTCGATGGTATCGCAGAGTTCCTCGTCACGCCGCGAAGCCAACTCGGTCACCGCCATGCGCTTCTGCACATCCGGGTGATCCTGCTCCAGCTCCTTGAGGAGCAGCGCATGTTTGTACAGCGGTGCGAGGATTTCGCGAAAACGCGGGTTGTCGCGGTGCAGGCGGTGGTAGCAGGCATTCAGTTGCTGACGCTGGGCATCGTTGATCCGCAGGTCGAAGGGGTTGCTGTCACCGCCCTCGTCGTCGCCCGAGGTGCGCGCCCCCAGGTTCTCGAATGCCTGCAACTGGCCAAAACCCGGCAGCCCGCGAACCATCGGCAGGATGCGCGAGTGAAAGGTGCGCACCAGGTCCCTGGCTTCGCGCAGACCGAGCGGACGCCCCCACAATGCGAAGACCTCCATCAGCTTGGCGATGAAATCCCTGCGCGATTCACGGGTGAACGTCACCACGGTCAGCGAATCGAGTTCGAAACCCAGGTAATGGGTCAGCAGCAGGATGCGCAGCACCAGCGAGGTGGACTTGCCCGCACCGGCCCCGGCGATCACCGACGTCGACGGGGTATCGCTGAAGATCATCTTCCACTGCGCCGTGCTCGGCTGCGCGTGGTCCGGCAACAAGCGGGCGACATCGGCCTTGATGCGCTTCTTCAACTCGGCGCCGAGCGGCAGGCGCCAATCGTCGAACAGGTTGTCGTCGATGCCGGGCGCCCGGTGTTCCGCGGGGCGGGTATCACGGATCAGCAGCACCTGGCGGCCTTCCTCCAGTCCCTCGGCATGCCCCTCCCGGTAGCCGTACTCGACGCCGGCGCTATGACCGCTGCGAAAACCGTCCGCCTGGCCCTGCAACCAGGACGCCACATGCTGCGCCCGCAGGCGGCTCAGGCCACCGCCCAGCAGGCGGGCGAGCAGGCGCTTGAACAGCGGCAACTGGGCCAGGGAGGAAAGTTCGGCAGGCGGTTCGGGGTTGTATTGCGACACGCTGACTCCAGGTCTGGGACTGTCCGGGCGAAGGGCCTATGGTCGCCCGATTAGACCTGCAGTTCTAGTCAATTGCTTTTCAATCAGCCAGTTAGGTGACGAACTGAAAGAATAGGTATCACTCTGCCCTTGAAAATATATCGATAAACTCGATCATAAAGCAGAATAATTTACGCTTTTTATCGATATTGCTTTGACCGATGATGACCCCATCAACCACCGGTCATCGTCCTGCCCTGGTCTCTCGCCAGCCCACGACGATCCTGAACAGGAGAAGAATCATGCTGCAACTTCGACCTTTCGACAGCCTGGGCGGCGCTCATCATGGCTGGCTGAATGCCCACCACCACTTCTCGTTCGCCGAGTACTACGATCCGCAACGCATGCACTGGGGCAACCTGCGGGTCTGGAACGACGATGTGATCGCCCCCGGCACCGGCTTCCCGACCCATCCGCACCGGGACATGGAGATCATCACCTATGTACGTGAAGGCGCCATCAGCCACGAGGACAACCTGGGCAACAAGGGCCGTACCGAGGCTGGTGACGTGCAGGTCATGAGTGCCGGTACCGGCATCGCCCATAGCGAATACAATCTGGAGTCGACGCCGACCAAGATCTTCCAGATCTGGATCATTCCGCAGCAGGCCGGCGCGGCGCCTTCCTGGGGCACCCGACCGTTTCCCAAGGGCGAGCGTGGCGAAGGTTTCGTGACCTTGGCCAGCGGCAGGAACGGTGACGGGCAGCCGCTG
>NZ_AQOH01000368.1 GCF_000364705.1 Pseudomonas fuscovaginae SE-1
CGCGGCTGGTGGCGGCCAACCTGAAAGCCGGCGAAAGCGCCGAGTACCGCCTGGGCAGCGATCGTCGCGCCTACCTGGTGCCGGCCACCGGGGTGATCGAGGTCAATGGTCTGCGGGCCGAAGCCCGTGATGGGGTGGCCGTGGCCGAGGAAGAGGTGCTGCGGGTGACCGCCGTGGAGGACAGCGAGATCATCCTGGTGGATGTGGCTTGAGCTGGAGCCGTGGCGAGCGGGCTTGCCCGCGCTGGGGGCAAAGCCCCCTGAAACCTGGGCACTCGATACATCAGTTGAACCGGGGAGTCAGGGTTTGGGGTGCCTTGCACCCCGGCGCGGGCAAGCCCGCTCGCCACAGCAGACCTCCTCCCTCCCTCAGCCTCAGCCTCAGCCTCAGCCTCAGCCTCAGCCTCAGCCTCAGCCTCAGCAATCATCAGGCCGGGGAAATCGCCCCGTCCACCAGCACCTGCGCCTCTTCCACCAGGCGCTTGAGGTGATCGTCGCCGATGAAGCTCTCGGCATAGATCTTGTAGATATCCTCGGTACCCGATGGCCGCGCGGCGAACCAGCCGTTCTCGGTCATGACTTTCAGGCCGCCAATGGCCTGCTCGTTGCCTGGCGCATGGCTGAGGACCTGCCGGATCGGCTCCCCCCCCCACT
>NZ_AQOH01000369.1 GCF_000364705.1 Pseudomonas fuscovaginae SE-1
CTGCCGCGGCGACAGCTTGCCCAGCAACGCTTTCTGCGCGGGCGTGGCCGCGGCATCGACCCGCACGGAGAACGGCTCGCCCAGTTCGTCGGTCAGGCCACGGAAGATCTGGCTCGGATCGCGGCCGGTGCGCGAGGTCATTTCCGCCGCCAGCAGGCCCGGAATCAGGCCATCCTTGTCGGTGGACCAGACCGTCCCGTCCTTGCGCAGGAACGATGCGCCCGCACTCTCCTCGCCACCAAAACCCAGGGAACCGTCGAACAAGCCGTCGGCGAACCACTTGAAGCCCACCGGCACCTCGTACAGACGGCGGCCCAGGCGCGCCGCCACCCGGTCGATCAGGCCGCTGCTGACCACGGTCTTGCCCACCGCCGCGTCGGCGCGCCATTGCGGGCGGTTCTGGAACAGATAGTCGATCGACACCGCCAGGTAGTTGTTCGGCGCCAACAGGCCGCCGGACGGGGTGACGATGCCATGGCGATCATGGTCGGGGTCGCAGGCGAAGGCCACGTCGAAACGCTCCTTCAGGCCGATCAGGCCCTGCATGGCATGACTGGAGGATGGGTCCATGCGGATCTTGCCATCCCAGTCGACGCTCATGAAGCGGAAGGTCGGGTCGACCTCGGTGTTCACCACTTCCAGGTTCAACTTGTAGTGATCGGCGATCGCCGACCAGTAGCGCACGCCGGCACCGCCCAGTGGATCAACGCCCAGGCGCAGGTTGGCGCTACGGATGATATCCATGTCGATGACATTGGCCAGGTCGGCGACATAGCTGTTGAGATAGTCGTGACGGTGAGTGGTGGCAGCCTTGAGCGCACGCTCGTAGCTGACGCGCTTCACGCCGGCCAACTGGTTGCCCAGCAGCTCGTTGGCCTTGGCCTCGATCCACTTGGTGACGTGGGTGTCGGCCGGGCCGCCATTGGGCGGGTTGTACTTGAAGCCACCGCTTTCCGGCGGGTTGTGGGACGGGGTGATCACCACGCCATCCGCCAGGCCGCTGGTACGGCCGCGGTTGTAGCAGATGATCGCGTGGGACACCGCCGGCGTCGGGGTGTACTCGTCGCCCTGGGCGATCATGGTTTCCACGCCGTTGGCGGCGAACACTTCCAGGGCACTGGCACCGGCGGGGGTGGACAATGCATGGGTATCGATACCGACGAACAGCGGGCCATCGATCCCCTGGGCCTGGCGGTACAGGCAGATCGCCTGGCTGATGGCCAGAACATGCCACTCGTTGAAACTCAGATCGAAGGAATTGCCCCGATGCCCCGAGGTACCGAAGGCGACACGCTGGGTGGCGATCGTCGCATCGGGTTGGCCCGTGTAGTAGGCCGATACCAGTCGCGGGATATCTACCAGCAGCTGTGCCGGTGCCGGTTTGCCCGCAAAAGGACTGAGTGTCATGCAAAACCTCTGGAAATGAAGGGTACGGGGAAAAGCGCGCAGTTTACTGGCAGTTCGACACCGCCGGTAAGCTATCTATCCCATGGCGGGAAAGATTTTTATGAGAGGCGCCCCTTGGGCAAAGAGGCGCGGGAGGGAGAGTCGTGCGACGGGACAATGGCGTCAAAACGCCCTTGCCCGCTCCTGTTGATGGCCGGCGCCCTGGCTGTATTGCAGGTCGTGGCGCAGCTTGGCGATGAGCTCCGAAATGGCGCGGCTGCTATCGAGCTTCGAAGCACTGATACCGGTGACCATCAGGTCCACCCGTTCGGACTTCCTGTCGAACACCTTGATGGTGAGGGATTCATCCGCCCCCACGCTGCACTGGCAGCGCGTCGGCAGAAAACTGCTTTCGATGATGTTGCGTAACTCAAGCGACGATAGCGATAGCATGGCGACTCTCTCCGTTATATGAGACTGCCAGTTTCGTTGCCGGGACAGTCACCGACCACCCGCGGGTAATTCACGCATCACAAGCCCAACACGAGCCTCCGCCCTGTCCTATCCTGAAAGGCGGGAGCCTCGTCACAGACTAGGCCGTTTCCCCCGCGCCCGTGAGCGCTGTTCGTCCGACAGGCACACCGCTGGTCGGTTTAATAGCGAAATGCCGCTATCCAGGTGACGAGAAAAACCCTTTGCGAAGGCGCCATTTGCCCTTATCTTGGCCAGTTGTTTGCGGATCCGCTGGGAAACAGCGCGAGCCATCAGAGCCGTATCATTCCACCGAGGGCACCTTCCCTCCTGACCCAGGGCACAGAAAGCTCATGAAATCGACGACCATCGCCGCCACCTTCCTGCTGGCCATGACCACTGCCGCCAGTGCGGTCGCCGCCGACAAATCGGACCTGGCGCCCTTTCCCAAGGCCGAAGACGGTTTCACCCGCACGGTCATCCGCGTACCGAAGATGACCAAGGACTCCGACCACCGGGTCGAAATCATCGCCGGCAAGATCCTGCCCGTCGACTGCAACCAGAAGCGTCTGAGCGGCGACCTCGACGAGAAGAACCTGGAGGGCTGGGGCTATTCCTTCTATCGACTGGAAAGCATCAGCGGCCCGGTGTCCACCCTCATGGCCTGCCCGCCCGGCACCAAACCGAAAAAAGACTTCGTTCCGGTGGTCGGCAGCGGCTACATGCTGCGCTACAACAGCAAGCTGCCGCTGGTGATCTACGCGCCGGACGACGTGCAGATCCGCTATCGGATCTGGACTCCGTCCAAACTGATCAAGAAGGCCGTCAGCGAATGACCCAGGGAGCCGGCCGATGATCACCTGCCACGTCAAATACGTCATCGATCCGTATCAACTGGCCGAGTTCGAGGACTACTCCAGGGCCTGGATCCGTATCGTCGAACGCCTGGGCGGCACCCACCACGGCTACTTCCTGCCCAGCGAAGGCGCAAGCAACATCGCCTATTGCCTGTTCAGCTTCGGCTCGCTGGCCGAGTATGAACGCTACCGCCAGAAGGCTCTGACCGACCCCGAAAGCACTGCGCTGGTCGCTTCGGTGGTCGAGAAGAAGTTCATCCTCAGCTACGAGCGCAGCTTCATGCGCCCGCTGCTGTCCTGAATCCCTGGGGCCCTGTCATGCAGGGACCGCCTGCGGCCTGCCCAGGGCCGCCCGCTCGACGACGTGGCGCAGGCTGTCGAAGTTGATGTTGGCACCGGAGTTGATCGCCACCAGCGTCTGCCCCCGCGCGCCGTCACGCGCCACGTACTTCCTGATCCCGGCCACGGCCAGCGCGCCCGACGGTTCGGTGATGGAACGGGTATCGTCGTAAATGTCGCGGATGGCGCTGCACAGCTCATCGTTACTGACCGTGATGACCTCGTCGACATGCCGCCGGCAGATCTCGAACCCGTACGCACCGATCTGCGCCACCGCCACGCCGTCGGCGAAGGTGCCGACCTGGGGCAACACCACCCGTTCGCCCGCCTGCAGGGCCATCTGCAGGCAGTTGGAGTGCTCCGACTCGACGCCGATGATCCGCACCTGCGGCCGCAGGTACTTGACGTAGGCGGCGATCCCGGCGATCAGGCCACCGCCACCGACCGGTACGAAAATCGCGTCCAAGGGCCCCTGGTGCTGGTTGAGCAATTCCATCGCCACCGTGCCCTGGCCGGCAATCACCTCGGGATCATCGAATGGCGAGACGAAGGTGTAGCCCTTCTCCCGCGCGAGCGCCAGGGCATGGGCCAGGGCGAAGGGAAAGCTCTCGCCATGCAGGACCGCGGTGGCGGCGCGGCTGCGTACACCCTGCACCTTGAGCTCGGGCGTGGTGGTGGGCATGACGATCGTCGCCTTGATCCCCAGGGTACGTGCGGCCAGGGCCACGCCCTGGGCATGGTTGCCCGCCGACGCGGTGACCACGCCGCGGCTGCGCTGGGCTTCGCTCAGTTGCACCAGCTTGTTGTAGGCACCGCGGATCTTGAAGGAAAAGGTCGGCTGCAGGTCTTCGCGCTTGAGCAGCACCTGGTTGCCCAGGGCATCGGACAACGCCGGAGCCGGCTGCAAGGGCGTGCGGATCGCCTGGTGGTAGACCGGTGCCGCAAGGATCTTGCGGACATAGCGGCCCAGCAGTTCGTCATCGGCGTTGGAGGATTGGCGGGCTTTGTCGGGGTTCATCAGGCTCTCCGGGTTGGCGCTGGGCCTCGGAGGCAGAAACAACAAACCCGCCTCGGAGGCGGGTTTGGGAAACAGGTGCAGCTCAGCCCGCCAGATAAGGAATGGCGATAATAATAATGCTTGGCTGAGGCAGAACGTGGGCGTAGGACATTTCCTGAAACTATCCGGGAGCGGCGACCAAGTCAATGGGAAAAATTCGCCGTGGCTTGCCTGCAATATACGAAACATATACGCTTCGTATATCCATTTCCCGAGAGAACCTCATGGGCATCGTCAAGATCTCCGATCAACTGCATGAGCAGATCCGCATGGCCAGCGCCGCCATGGATCGCTCGATCAACGCCCAGGCCGAATTCTGGATCAAGCTCGGCCTGCTGGCCGAACTCAACCCGCAACTGGGCTATAACGAGCTGGTCAATCGCCTGCTGCTGAACCGGGATGATCTCATCCGGGGACGCAACTGATGTCGGTCGGCCTGATCAAGAGCGAAGCCGAACTGGCGCTGATGCGCGAGTCGGGGCGCCTGCTGGCCCAGGTTTTCAGCATGCTCGACGGCCTGCCCATGGCCGGCCTGTCGACCCTGGAACTGGATCGACGGGTCGAGACCTTCATCCGCCAGGAGTTGCTGGCCCGCCCGGCGAGCAAGGGCCAGTACGACTACCCCTACTCCATCAACACCTCGATCAACGAAGTGGTGTGCCATGGCATGCCCGATGCCCTGGCGATCCTGCGCGAGGGCGATATCGTCAACATCGACATCACCCTGGAAAAGAACGGCTTCATCGCCGACTCCAGCAAGATGTACCTGATCGGCGCCGTCAGCCCCAAGGCCCGGCGCCTGGTGGACAAGACCTTCGAAGCGATGTGGGAAGGTATCCGCGCGGTCCGGCCCGGCGCGCGCCTGGGCGATATCGGCCACGCGATCCAGAAGCATGCCGAGAGCAATGGCTACAGCGTGGTGCGCGAGTATTGCGGACACGGGATCGGCCGGCAGATGCACGAGGAGCCGCAGGTGCTGCACTTCGGCCGGCGGGGTACCGGCCTGGTGCTGCGCGAAGGCATGGTCTTCACCATCGAACCGATGCTCAACCAGGGCAGCCCCCGCACCCGCGGCCTGAAGGATGGCTGGACCGTGGTCACCGGTGACGGCAGCCTGTCGGCGCAGTGGGAACATACCGTGGCCGTGACCCGCGACGGTTTCGAGGTGCTGACCCAGCAGCCATGACATCAGTACCTCGAGGCCGTTTCCGCTGTACGCCATGCCCTGGGGAGACCCACGATCATTGGCCAATCGCCGATCAGCACCCAAACCTACCGCCATGACCACCTGACAGGTGTACACCGCCCTCCTGCAGGAGCCGGCTTGCTGGCGATCCGCCGTAGGCGGCCATTCAGCGAGTTCAGCAGCGCCTGCCCCACCACTCTCGCCAGCAAGCCGGCTCCCACAACACCGCTCAGGTGACGCGGTCCACCTTCCCCGCCAGGCGCCTGAGCCCCACCACCATCAACCCCGCCCCCGCCAGCATCGCCAGCAGGAACAACGGGTAGGACACCCACCACGGCGTGCCGGCGGTCATCATGCTGAACTCCGACATCCCGCCGATGCTGGCGATCAGGTTCAGCGGCAGGAACACCACGTTGATCAGCGTCAGCTTGCGCAGCAGGCCGTTGGTGCTGTTGTTCATCAGGTTGCCACGGGCATCGATCAACCCGGAAAATACATTGGAATAGATTTCCGCCTGCTTGTAGCACTGGTTGTTCTCGATGATCAGATCGTCGATCAGGCTGATCGCCTGTTCGCTGAAAGCCTGCTTCTGCGCGTGATTGCGCAGCCGCGTCAGCACCGCGCCGTTGCTGTGCAGGGCATTGATGTAATAGATCAGGCTCTCGCTGAGATTGAACATCTGGATCAGGTGGCGGTTTTCCATCGAGGCGTAGAACTTCTGCTGCAGCTCGCGGGCAACCATCTTGATCACTTTCAGGTGTCCGAGATAGTGATGGATGTTGTTGAAGAGCATCTCCAGCAACACGTCGAGCGGCGTGTCCAGCGCCTTGTGGCTGCCCAGGCCGTCGAGCTGCGCGGCATCGGTGGCAATCACCAGCAGGCGCTCCTCGCACAACAGCAGACCGCAGGAGGACACCTCGAAGGCCAGGCTATCCACCGCCGAGTCATTCAGTGGGCGCTTCCAGATCAGGAACAGGTTGTCCGGGTGGAACTCGATGCGCGAGACCTCGTCCGGGTCCAGTGCCGAGGCCAGGGCATGTTCGTCGAGCTTGAAATGGCTGTGCAGCAGCTCGCGCTCGCCCGCATCGGGGTTGCAGAACAACATCACCGCGGCCTCCAGGTGCCGGACCGGCTGCAAGCTGCCGTGCTGCAACTCGAAACTTCTGATCATCGCCCTCCCCTACCAGGCCTGTCCGCGACGCTTGAGCTCCAGGCGCCGAACGAACTCCTCGAGCACCAGCCCGTACAGGTCATCCTGCAGGTAGGCATCCTCGATCCCGGCATCCAGGTTGGGGTTGTCGTTGACCTCGATCACCACCACCTTGTCGTCGGACTGCTTGAGATCGACCCCGTAGAGGCCGTCGCCGATCAGGTTGGCGGTCCGCACCGCGAGGTCGACCACCGCCCTCGGCGCCTCGTGAATCGCCAGGGTGCGGCATTCGCCATTGATGTCCTGGCCCTTGGCCTTGTGGTTGTAGATCTGCCAATGGCCCTTGGACATGAAATACTGGCAGGCGAAGATCGGCTTGCGGTTGAGCACACCGATGCGCCAGTCGTACTCGGTGTAGAAAAACTCCTGGGCCAGCAACAGCACCGAGTGCTCGAACAGTTCGGCAGTGGCCTCCAGCAACGCCTGCCGGCTTTCCACCTTGATCACGCCCCGGGAGAAACAGCCATCGGGGATCTTCAGCACCAGCGGGAAACCCAGGCGTTCCCCCACCCGCTCGAAGTCCTCAGGACGCTCCCTGTACAGGATCTCGGTCGCCGGCATGCCCAGGCCATGACTCTTGAGCAGGTCGGCCAGGTAGACCTTGTTGGTGCAGCGCAGGATCGACGTCGAGTCGTCCATCACCACCAGCCCTTCGCTCTCGGCCCTCTTCGCGAACCGGTAGGTGTGGTTGTCGACACTGGTGGTCTCGCGGATCAGCAGGGCATCGTATTCGGCGATCCGCCCGTAATCCTTCTTGCCGATCAGTTCGACGTCGATCCCCAACCGCTGACCGACCCGGATGAAATTTTCCAGCGCCCTGGCATTCGAGGGGGGCAGACTCTCCTGGGGATCATGCAGGATCGCCATGTCGTAGCGGGCCAGACGGCGTGAGCGCGGCAGTCGCCAGATCCGGCGACTGAAGCCGTACAGTGCCTGGGCAAAATGATCTTCCTGATCTTCACGCAACTTGTGCAAAGTTCCGGCCTTGACGCCCTCTACATGCCAACCGTTAGTCTTTCTGAACTCGACCAGCAATATCGGACAAGGAAATACTTCAAATAACTGCCGGGCAAGTTCCTGCAATGGCTCGATAACCGTGTTGCCAAAATACAGCGTCAGGGTAAACCCTTCGGTATCACGATAAAGATGATCGCCCAGTGCCTTTCCCAGAGTCTTGTCCAGATCATCCAGGGCCAACCCGTAGAGGGACTTGCGGGTCAGCTCGCTGATGGTTCTCACCGACGGAATGACCCGATGCCCACGCGCCTCGGCCAGCAACGAACAGTAGTAGCCGTGGCCCAGGTACTTGTAGCTGCGGCACAGGTTGATCACCAGGACACGCTTGCCCGGCTCGCCGGCCCGGGATTGCTCGAGATACTCCTGGGCCGTGACGATATCCTCGCTGGGAAAATAGGAAGCCCAGTCCTCGCGGCGCTCGACAATAATGAGCAGTTGGCTGGCCGGGTTATTCGACAACGACAAATAAGTATCTGGGGATATTGCTACCGGAAAACTTTGGCCGGATACTTCGCGCCAATCACCTTGCACCGCTGACATAGAAATGGATCCGTTGAACAAGACACTTTCTATTAAGCACGATGTTTCGGGAAAGTCCCGTTTCGTTACGCAACTTTTACGGTGGTTATATGGATCTTGTCTTTCGCCCGGCCACAACCGATGACCTGCCCGCCCTGCTGCAACTGGAGGAGCACTGTTTCACCAGCGATCGCCTGACCGCGCGCAGCTTCCACTGGATGATCAATCGCGCCCATGCCCGGTTGATCGTTGCCCAGCAGTCCGACGCGCAACTGGCCGGCTATGCCCTGCTGCTGTTCCATCGCGGGACGTCCCTGGCGCGCCTGTACTCCATCGCCATCGCGCCCCACGCCCGAGGTATCGGCCTGGGCAAGCAACTGCTGCAACACAGCGAGGCCTGTGCCCTGGAGCACGATTGTGCGTACCTGCGGCTGGAGGTGCGCACCGATAACAGTGCGGCGATCGCCCTTTACGAACACAGCGGCTATCGCCGGTTCGGCCTGATCAACGACTACTACGAAGACCATGCCGATGCCCTGCGCCTGGAAAAGCGCATCCTGCACCATCCCGCCAGACGCGAGGCCCAGGTGCCCTACTATGCCCAGACCACCGAGTTCACCTGCGGCCCGGCCTGCCTGTTGATGGCGATGGCCGCCTTACAGCCAGAGCGCCAGGCCACGCGGCGCGAAGAGGTGCAGCTGTGGCGCGAGGCGACCACCATCTTCATGACCTCCGGCCACGGCGGCTGCAGCCCCCAGGGTCTGGCGCTGGCCGCCTGGCGGCGCGGTTTCGCGGTAAGCCTGCAAGTGAGCATCGAGGGCCCCCTGCTACTCGACGGCGTACGCAACGCGCATAAAAAGGCCGTCATGCGTCTGGTGCATGACGGCTTCGAAGAGGAACTGCGCGCGACCGATGTCGAACAGGTGCTCGCTGGCGCCCTGGACCTGCCCCGCCTGCTGGCGACCGGCGGCAAGCCACTGGTATTGATCAGCAGCTACCGCCTGACCCGCTCCAAGGCGCCGCACTGGGTCATCGTCACCGATTGCGACGAAGAATTCGTCTACCTGCATGACCCGGATGTCGACCACAGCCAGCATCGCCAGCCGCTGGACTGCCAGCACCTGCCGGTCAGTCACGGCGAGTTCGACAAGATGAGCACCTTCGGCCACCGCAAACTGCGGGCCGCGGTGACCCTCTACTCCAGGCCGACCTTGTAGAGGGCTCCATCATCGGCATCGGTCAGCACATACAGGTAGCCATCCGGCCCTTGGCGGACATCGCGTACCCGCGACTTCAACCCGCCCAGCAGGCGCTCCTCATGCACCACCTGGTCGCCATCGAACTGCAGGCGGATCAGTTGCTCGGCGGCCAGCGCGCCGATGAACAGGTTGTGCCGCCATTTCGGGAAGCGGTCGCCGTCATAGAAGGCCATGCCGCTCAGGCCCGGAGACTTCTCCCAGACATGATGGGGCGCCACGGTACCCTTGACCGTCTTGCCCTGGGCCTCGGGAATGGGCTGCCGCGAGTAGTCGATGCCGTGAGTCGCCAGCGGCCAGCCGTAATTTTTGCCGCGTTCGATGATATTGATCTCGTCGCCGCCACGGGGGCCGTGCTCATGGGTCCACAGGGTGCCGGTCCAGGGGTTGAGGGCGGCGCCCTGCTGGTTGCGGTGGCCGAAGGACCAGATTTCCGGGCGTACGCCCTGCTGGCCGACGAAGGGGTTGTCGTCGGGCACCCGGCCATCGGGGAAGATCCGCACCACCTTGCCCTGCAGCTTGTCCAGGTCCTGGGAGGTCGAACGCTGGTTGTTTTCACCGAGGGCGATGAACAGGTAGCCATCGCGGTCGAACACCAGACGCGAACCGAAGTGGTTGCCTTCCGAGAGCTTGGGTTCCTGACGGAAGATCACCTTGAAGTCGAGCAGTTGCGTCAGGTCGGCCGACAGTCGCCCTCGCCCTACCGCGGTGCCGGCCTTGCCGCCGGCGCCACCGCCTTCGGCATAGGACAGATAGACCAGACGGTCCTCCTTGAACGATGGCGACAGCACGACGTCCAGCAAGCCGCCCTGGCCCTTGGCCCAGACCTGGGGAACGCCGCCCAGCGGCGCCGACAGCTTGCCGTCGGGGCTGACCACCCGCAACCGCCCCGGCCGCTCGGTGACCAGCAGGCCCTGCTTGTCCGGCAGGAAGGCCAGCGCCCAGGGATGCTGCAGGCCGCCGACGATCTGCGTGGCGGTGACCGGTCCCAGTTCTGAGTCGAAGGTCTGCCCAGCGGCCAGGGTCGGCTGCAGCGGCAGGCTCAACAGGACACTGGCACACAAGGCGGCTATCAGATTTTTTCGCAACATGGACAGTTCCTTACGAGAATAAAGAAGGGCCACGGCAACGTTCAACGCTGCGTGTTCGGACTGCGGGTGCCCGGCTGGATCGGCACCGCCATCGGTGCCTGCTGCTGGCGCGGATAGCCGTTGCCGATGGCGCCGTTCTCAAGGGTCGAAGGACGTGGCGTCGGCAGAGTGTTGGGCCCGCGCACTGGCGGTGTGCTGGGCTCGGAACCCTGGCGGCTGTTCGGGTTGGCGCGCCGGATCGGACTGTTGTAGGGGTTGTCGCTGTTGGGCAGGTTCTGCGCCAATCGCACCGTGGAGAGGCGCAGGCCCTCCTGGGGGGCCGCAACGGCAGGAACGGCGATACTCAACAAACCGGCCGCCAACCAGGGAGCCAGGCCGATTACCATTGTGTTCATGACGCTTCTCCTGAACTGATATCTCATTCCCTTGATTGGATAGCACCCTGGCACGCGGGTTCGAACCTGAGGGAAATTTCATATGACAGAATGCTTCAGCGCTGCGCGCCGACGCCCTCCCGGCGAAAAGCCACAGCCCAACCCTCAAGCCTACGCCCCTTTGCCGCCGCGCGTAACCTGTCAATGTTGACAGTTATCCGCCCGGATTTTTTCCGCTATAACGCACAGACAACACCCATCCCGAGTGCATGGGGCCCTCCGGATGCGTCGTGGTGACTTTGCCCTGTCCTTTTCCCAAAGGATGAACGCAATGATCCGACACGACCTCGCCCGGACCTGCGCCCTGCCCCTGCTGGCACTGGTGCTGCAGGACACCCGGGCCGCCTGCGACCTCACCCCGACCGCCGGCGACGATTCCTTCGTCTGCGACAGCGGCACCTCCTCCGGCGTCGTCGACACCCAGGGCAACAACAGCCTGGGCATGCCCTATCCGGGCACGGGCACCATCACCGGCGACGTGGTATTCGGCAATGGCAACGACAGCGCAACGATGGTCAGCGGCACGATCGATGGCAACCTCGATCTGGGCGCTGGCAACAACCGCTTCACCATGAGCGGCGGCACGCTGCGTGGCACCCTGACCGGCAGTGCCCAGGTCAGCATGAGCGGCGGCTCGATCGGCCGGGTCGACCTGATCCACGACAACAACCACTTCACCCTGCTGGGTGGCGCCATCCAGGGCAATCTGGTCAGCGAAGGCGCCAATGACATCGTCACCGTCACCGGCGGCACCATCGGCAGCTTCACCCAGACCGCCGACATCGTCACCAGCGGTGGCAACAACCAGGTGCTGATGAGCAACGGCACGGTCTATGGCGAGGTCCACATGAGCGCCGGCGACGATTACTTCAACTGGCGCGATGCGGGCATCATCCACGGCAAGATACTGTTGGGTGCCGGCAATGACCGCGCGCTGATCCAGAACCTGAGCGAAGCCGCCCTGTCCTCGACCCCGTCGCTGGACGGCGGTCTCGGCAATGACAGCCTGGTATTCGAGAACAGCAGCCCCGGCACCGGCGGACGCTATGTGAACTGGGAATCGGTGGGGCTGACCCGCAACTCGGCCATGACCCTCAACGACAGCCTGGTCCTCGGTGACAGCGCCAGCGGTAGCGGCAGCCTGAACATCGAGGCCGG